>NZ_MDAW01000153.1:0-39578 GCF_002875385.1 Vibrio sp. 10N.222.52.B12
GCTTGCTTTGCGAGAAGTTTTCTCTCAAAGCGGAGGTGAATTCTAGCGAGATAATTGAGAGTGTCAAACACTTTTTTCAATTTATTTTCTCAGAAGTTTTTTACCTCCTCGACTCTGCTGAAGCCTTGTGGCGTCTGCCGTGTCGATGGATGCGCATTATAGGGAGAAGATTTTCTTTGGCAAGACTAAAAATGCATTTTTTCTAAAAAAACATGCCAAGTGGATACTTTCCATCCAACCAGAAAAATACCCATAAATAACACCCAAGATTTCTACAGATTACCCACAAAAACCTGTGGATAACTACTCATCACTGTCAAAGAAATAGGAAATCCGAGATCTTGGATTTAGGTACTCCCTAATTTTTTCGGGCAGTTTGGATGGATGAATCGCGTTTACGATTTTTAAGTCTTTTGATGCAAGGTCAATAATCGGCGCTTGTGTACGCGGAACTGAAGGGTCATAAACTAAGACATTAGGAAACAACAAGTGTGACGCATTTACTGAGATTACCAACCCCACCATATTATTGGAAAGTTGTACTACCGTTCCCGGTGGAAAAACGCCCATAAATTTGATCAAGATATTAAGGTTTTCTTCTTTATATAGATGTTTGCAATTCTTATATAAATGAGAGAGCGCGGTATAAGGTATCTTTTGTTCGGAAGGGACTGGCGTATGGCACAAATTATCAAAAGCATTCGCCACAATGATCACTTGAGCCAACTCATCGATACCATCCCCTTTTAACCCTTTAGGATAACCCGAGCCATCTCTCATCTCATGATGTTGGGCTATGACTCTTTTCGCGCTTTCAGGAAAGTCATCAATTTGATTCGCCATATCCAAGCCGTACTTGGTGTGCAACTTAAGATAGTTACTTTCTGGTTCAGTGAGCGGCACCTGTTTACGTAAAATAGCCGTTGGGATTTTAATTTTGCCCATATCATGAAAGAGCGCTGCAAAAGAGAGCGCTTTAAGCTGCTCTGCGGAGTATCCTTTTGCACGTCCAATCATCATAGCAATGACAGCAACGTTCAACGAATGGAAGTAGATATCTTCAAATTCATTTTTGCCATTCATTAAATGTAATGTGACATTATCATCGCACATCAACTTCTCAACGATATCGTCAATCAATTGTTTGGCTTCATCAACAGCAGCGGCGGGACGATTACGTATTTTCGTCATCACAGAGCGCATACGGGCGAGGGAACGCTCGAACTCTTTCTCACATTGAATGACTCGACGGCGATAAGCGCTAAGCTTTTCGATGCGCTTTTGCTTCTCTTGCCATAGCTTCTGAGCTTCCAGCTCTAAAGTGTCGTCCTTCTTTACTTCTACTTGCGGCTGATTCGCTGGTAGAGGCGATACTTCGCTCTGTTCTGAGTTAAAATAAACAAACTTAACTCCAAGGTGTCGGATCATCTCAACTTGTTCTGGGTCTTTGATTTTGAAGCTATTTAATAGGAAGGGGTGCTCGTTCCACTTGAGTGGGAGACGGATATGTAAGCCGGGCTGAATACGATCCACTGTAAGTTTAATTGTTGCCACTTTTCCACTACTGACTTAGTTCTTCTTGATAAGCCTTTAATAGTAGTGGATTTTGTAAATGAATTCATCAATAAGGCCGATGTATAAAGCGTCGATGTGCTCACCATCAATAGACAATAACGAGTAGGTTATAGGCCACTCAACCTTTAGCACTTACCATAAAGACCTATCGGCCTTACGTATTTTCAGTTGAGCTTCAAAGATAGGCTTGCTTTCTATTTGTTGATCTTTGACTAGCCCTATAAGAGTTTGCACTGCCACTCTCGCCATGTCACTAATTGGGAAATGAACCGCAGATACCGTAGGGTATAGACTTTCACATAGGTCGACACTATCAAAGCTTACTAACGAAATTTGTTCAGGGACAGATATCTTATGTTCATGCAGAAATTGCATCGCCCCAACCGTCATCTCCTCACTACAAGAAAAAAGCGCGGTTATTTCAGGATGCCGTCTATATATAGAAGCCATTGCATCATAACCACTTTGACGGCCGTAGTTACCTTCTTCACACCAGCTTTCATCAATTTCGATGCCCGCACTCTTCATTGCATCTACATAACCTAACTTTCTAAGTAAGCTATTATGACGCTGTGAAGGGCCGGTAATACAAGCAATGTGCCTGTGCCCCCCCGAGATAAGGTGCTCTACCGCTATTCGACTCGCATCATGATGATTGAACGTGACACACCGCTCTTCAATACCTTCTACATAACGATCAAGTAATACAAACGGCGTTGGTAACTTTGCTAGTTCACGCAACTCATCATCAGACAAATAACGGCTGTGAAGCACATAACCATCGCAGCGAAGATCATTAAAACGCTCAATAGCCTCTCGCTCTCCTTCTGCGGAATGGTGACCTTGTGCGGTAATCAAAAACTTCTTATGGATGTCTAGTTCTGTTTGAACTTGCTCCATCATCTCCCCGAAAAATCCACCGGTGTAGTACGTCACCAATAAACCAACCATGTTACTTGATGAAGTCGCTAGGGAGCGGGCAATCGCACTTGGGCGATAATTTAATTGCGCCATGGCCGCTTCGACTTTTTTTCTTGTCTCTTCACGGAACTTGCCTTCGCCATTAATAATGCGAGAAACGGTGGAACGGTTTACTCCAGCGAGTTCTGCGACATCTTTTATCCTTGCCATATTGCTATTTAATCCAACTGCATGTTTTATTCGAAGAGATAACCTAGATAAAGCGGCCACCAGCAAGTCGTAAGGTGATAATAGGGTTCGACGCCGGCGGCCTAAATCATACACTGGCAACTTTGTGAGAAGAAATAAGCTCAGAGTAATCCGTGACTGCGATACCATGTTGAACAAGTTCTTGCTTAAGTATCGGGGACGTCAGAACCTGCAGCTCTAATTCTCGTTGCAGCGCGTAACCGCTGCTAAGTATTAGAGGTTGATCGGCCTCTGCGGGATGACACATCACTTCGACAATATCGTACTGAGACTTTAATCTGAGCAAGCCCCTTAGCAACCCATCGAGACTTACACCTTGATCATAAAATTCATCAGTAAAGAAATATCGAACAGGATTCCTGACATGGCATAACCCACTTCCGCGTAAAGGTACACGATATTTTGTAGCAAGTTCTCTTATAACAGGGAGCAATTGAGGGTGAGTGTGCGCATGGTGATGGCTATCTAGATGACTCAATGATAAGCCCAAAGCAAGAAAGTGCTCTATTTGGCTTTGCGCTTCTTCATACACAGCCTTTAAATCGAAATCTTGTTTTTTCCATAACTCGGCATAACTAACAAAGTGCTCCTTACCATTGGTAAGATTAGGGTGCCCCGTAATTGGAGCACCAGCGGTAAAACGAAGGTGTATACCAATTTTCAAGTTAGAATTTTGTTTCGCCAATTCGACGGCATGCTTCTCGGCCCCCATCCCTACCATCATGGTGGTCGACCGAACCACACCTTGCTGGTGTGCTTTGATGATTCCGTTATTCACTCCGGGCGTTAAGCCAAAGTCATCAGCGTTAAAAATCACTTTCATTGGTGATATCCCTTTTTTACAGCATTGTCAGTTTAAATTGAGGAAGGTAAGGTGCATTCACTTTCAATATGTCGTCCAAAATGGATTTCGCTCGCCCAATATCAGGCACTAACGGATTATTGGTCAACGCCATAAGTGCTTTGTCATAACTCCCTTCAACCGCAGCTTCAATCGCTAATTGCTCGTAAGCCTTAACTTGGTAAAGTAGTCCTTTTATGTTGGTCGAGAGCTCCCCTACTGCGAGCGGTTTTGCCCCCCAACTACCAATAACTGCACTACATTCAATCACAGCATTGTCAGGTAAACCGTTAATTGCGCCATTGTTTAGTACGTTCACCACATGAATACTATTGCGATTGTTATAAATCGAGTCCACTAGGTTCAATGATGCATCGGAATAGTAAGCTCCTCCCCGCTCTTCTAACTCTTTTGGTTTATGAGCCAAGTTAGGATCTTGATACAGCTTAAATAGTGCCGATTCGGTCTCCATAACTTGTTCAGCACGCGTGCCTTGTTCACCCGCGCTCTGTTTTTCTTCCGCTAGCATGGCATCTGTTTGATAGAAATAACGATGATAAGGACAAGGGATCGCCCCTAACGCTTTAAGAAATGCAGGATCCCACGGTTCCTCCCAAATATTCTTCATACTGAAGTTGGCACCATCTCCAACCTTCTCTAGTACCGTTTGAGTAATATCCTCTCCTCTAAGCCATGCTTTATGTACCCACACCAAGTGATTCAAACCTGCGAACTCAAGTTGCAGCTCTTTTGGTTCACAATCCATCATCTCGGCAATCATCATTTCCATCGAAACAGGCACATTACAAAGTCCAATACTCTTCACTTTGGTATATTTACTCACCGCTTCAGAGACTAAACCTGCTGGGTTAGTAAAATTCAACATCCAAGCATTTGGGGCTAATTCTTCAATATCTTTGCAAATATCGAGGATTACAGGAATCGTTCTCAATGCTTTGGCGAAACCACCCGGTCCTGTAGTTTCCTGACCGATAACATCATATTTAATAGGAATACGCTCGTCGTTCGCTCGCGCAGCTAAACCACCAACACGGAATTGCGTCATAACAAAGTCCGCACCTTTGATTGCTTCACGACGATCAAAACCCGCTTTAATTTCAATGTCAGCACCAGCTTTATCGACCATACGTTGCGCTAAACCTGTGATGATCTCTAACTTCTCCGCCCCAGACTCAATATCAACAAAGTGCATCTGTTTAACAGGTAAGAACTCCAAACGTTTAATAACACCCTCAACAAGTTCCGGAGTGTAACTACTGCCGCCACCTATAATGGCGAGCTTGATTGCATTTCTCGGCATCGTGGCTTCCTTACCTTTCAGAAATTTGCTTGTTCAATGCGACGATTTCTACCGCCATTTCCTGCGCTAAGATGGTCGTCATTAAATGATCTTGAGCATGCACCATAACCAAGGTCATTGGCACTTTGCCCTCTCCTTGATCCTCTTCAATCAATTGCGTTTGAATCAGGTGCGCTTTGTTAATGCACTCTTTCGCTTGAAAAAGCTTTTCTTCCGCTGCTGCAAAGTTTCTCTCTCTCGATAGGCGCAATGCCTCATAACTCAAACTTCTGGCTTCACCCGCGTTGCAGATAATTTCCATCACGACTAATTCTTGTTCCATGTCTTCTCTCCGAAAGGGAGGGCTATCGAATGACAGCCCAATCATCTTTATGCTGTTACGCCTTCACCGGATGGTTGTTCCGCGTCTTTTGTTTCTTTGCTTGTTGGAAGCTCTTGCTCTAATACTTGCTTTTCAAACATCTTGAAGAACGGCAAGTAGATAAACAGGTCAAGAATCAGTAGCCCTATCACGAGCAACACAGGTGAGAATGTCCAGCCGCTACCCCACGATGCACCGATAATAGCTGGTGTAGTCCAAGGTGTTGTTGCCACACCCATTCCAACAAAACCAAGGTGCACAGCAAAATACGCAATGGTGGCATTCAAGATAGGTGCGAATACGAATGGAATAAATAGAATAGGGTTCATCACCACAGGGCTACCAAAAATAACCGGTTCGTTAATTTGGAAGAAACCAGGCACTGCACTCATACGTCCAATACTTTTGAGGTGGGCTGAACGACTGAAGGACATAAGCATTACCAGCGCTAATGTTGCACCCGAACCACCAATAAAGATGTAGAAGTCCCAGAATGGCTGAGTGAATACATTTGGAATAGGTTGGCCAGCAACAAACGCGTCGATGTTAGCACTGATATTAGTAAGGAAGATGGGAGACAGAAGACCAACGACAATCGCCGCTCCATGGATGCCCGCAAACCACAATAACTGACAAACAAGCAAGGCGCCAATGATCGCTGGTAACGTATTTGAAGCACTGATCAATGGTTTGAACATTGCCATCACCGCATCAGGAATCAACATATCGTATTGCATTTGAACAAAAATACTCAGAGGGTAAAGCGTAACGAAAATCGCTAAGACGGGTAGCAATACCTCAAAGGATCGTGCAATAGCCGGAGGCACCTGCTCTGGCATGCGAATCGTAATGTTATGCTTTTTCATAAAGCGGTACAGCTCGACAGAAAAGAAAGCACTCATTACCGCAGTAAAAATCCCCGTTCCTCCCATATGATTCATTGCCAAAGCGCCGTCTTTAGCAGGAGCTGCAATTAATAAGAAACTCATAAGCGACAAAACAGCACTGGTTATCCCATCCATTTTGTACGCTTTCGCCAAGCTATAGGCGACCCCTAGCGAGACGAATATCGTCATGATTCCCATCGACATATTGAACGGCATCATAATGGTATCGAAATGCGTCGTCGCAAAGTCCAACCATATTTGACCTAGAGTAAACGAAGTCCCTTCTTCAAATGGTGGAAAAGCAAATATTAAGATAAAGCTACCTACAATAATAAACGGCATTGCCACGATAAATCCGTCTCTCATTGCTCTAACATGAGGTTGATTACCCACTTTTGCTGCAATTGGGGCTATATGCTTTTCGACTATTCCTATAATCGCATCATAAAGCTTCATAGAGTCCATCCTTATTTTTAGACAAAAGAACCCCACATCAAATATCAATATTTGATGATTGTTCTTTTTATTTTAAACTATTGAATTAGTTAATAAGTTCTAATGCTTGCTTTAATACTTCTTCCCCTTTCATCATTCCATAAGCCTGTGGGGAAATTGCTTCTATATTTTTACCGTGCTCTTGAGCTGTTTTTCGCAACTCTTCTAATTGGAATCGAACTTGAGGTCCAAGCAAGCAAACATCGTACTCTTTGATTGCTTCATCAAACGCGTTCACAGACAACGCATCAATCTTACATATAATACCTTGCTTTTCAGCAGCTTGCTCCATCTTCCTAACCAACATACTGGTCGACATCCCAGCGCTACAGCATAAAAGGATCTTTTTCATAGCCTTACTCCCGTTGTGTAATTTTCAACCTACAAAAACTGTAGCAAAAATAACCAACGCAAAAAAGCGCAACCGGTTGCATTGTTCGTGAACTAAATCTCACTTTAGAAAATACGCTCTATTTTTTATTAATTATTTAGGTCTAGGATAAAAGCCAACAGAATAATAAAACACAAAATTTATATTTATAACTATCAATATCTTACTACTGACAACGTCATAATTAATTTCTTAAAAGGAATAAAGAATGAAATTAAATAAACTGGCTATGGTTACACTCTTAGGCACTGCTCTATCTCAATATTCGTTTGCCCAAGCAGACCCAAAAGGCACGATATATTTAACTTTTGATGACGGCCCTATTAACGCGTCAATCGATGTGATTAATGTGCTTAATGAACAAGGGGTTAAAGGCACTTTTTACTTTAATGCTTGGCACCTAGATGGGATTGGTGATGAAAATGAGGACCGCGCTTTAGAAGCTTTGAAACTGGCTCTCGATACAGGGCATATCGTAGCGAACCACAGTTATGCCCATATGATCCATAACTGCGTGGAAGAATTTGGCCCTAACAGTGGTGCTGAATGTAATGCGACGGGCGATCATCAAATTAACTCTTACCAAGATCCTGTCTACGACGCTCTAACATTTGACGAAAACTTAGCAGTACTCGAGCGATACCTACCAAATATTTCCAGTTACCCAAACTATCGCGGTGAAGAGTTTGCTCGATTGCCATATACCAACGGCTGGCGTGTAACAAAAAACTTTAAAGCAGATGGCTTATGTGCAACCTCTGATGACTTAAAACCTTGGGAACCTGGCTACGTCTGTGACACTGACAACCCGTCAAACAGCGTTAAGGCCTCGATTGAAGTTCAAAATATCTTAACGAATAAAGGATATCAAACCCATGGTTGGGATCTCGACTGGGCACCGGAGAACTGGGGCATTGCAATGCCAGCAAATAGTTTGACGGAAGCAGAACCGTTTCTAGGTTATGTTGATGCGGCCCTAAACAGTTGTGCGCCAACGACGATCAACCCTATCAACTCCAAAACACAAGAATTCCCTTGTGGTACTCCGCTACACGCAGACAAAGTTATCGTGTTAACACATGAGTTCTTATTCGAAGATGGCAAACGCGGCATGGGAGCAACCAAAAACTTACCTAAGCTGGCTAAGTTTATCCAAATCGCAAAAGAAGCAGGATACATTTTCGATACCATGGATAACTACACACCAGTTTGGCAAGTTGGTCAGGCATACGTTGCTGGTGATTACGTAACACATTCAGGTACTGTTTATAAAGCGGTTACAACGCACGTCGCACAACAGGATTGGGCACCGTCTTCAACGTCTAGCCTTTGGACAAATGCCGATCCTGCAACTGACTGGACACTAAACGTTGCTTATGAAGCAGATGATGTCGTGACTTACCAAGGTCTTCGCTACCTCGTAAACATTCCGCATGTATCACAGTCGGATTGGACTCCTAATACACAGAACACCTTGTTCACAGCTCTATAGGCTGTTCCTACTATCACCATGTAGTAGTTTGCGCGAGGCATACCCCTCGCGCTTTTTTATTTTGGATAACCAGAAACAACAAAGCCCCCGACTTTCGTCGAGGCTTTGTCTTAAAATATGGTACCGGTGGGCAGAGTTGATTGGACAAGCATTCCTGCCGCCACCGCGAAGGCAACGCTAACTTTCTTCCACCATTTTCAAACACCCAAAACGACGAAAGGCGGCTATACAAGCGACCTTTCTATGTATGGTACTGGTGGGTGGCTTGATTGGGCAGGCACTCCTGACGCCACGCTGGATTTGAATTTACAAACCCCAGATACAACAAAGCCCCGACTTTCGTCGAGGCTCTGTCTTGGAATATGGTACCGGTGGGCGGACTTGAACCGCCACGCCCGAAGGCAACGGATTTTGAATCCGTCGTGTATACCAATTTCACCACACCGGCATCTCGGGGCTATTGCCCCTTGATGGTTGGCATTATACGTAAGCTTTTGACCTGCGCAAGCAGAAAAACCTTAAATAACTATCGTTTGCTGATAATTTCGCCACAAAGTGTGACAAAGAAGATCTCATCACAGTTCAGTCTGCCATATCACCTGATAACAAGACCTCCCTCTCAGCCCTATAAACGGTTAACTGTAATATCCGAAACGTAACCATTACCAATATTAGAAAGCGCACCATGAATCATCCGCGCTGCATCACCTGCACTCATAAAGCTACTGGTGTCTAAAGACTTACCGCTCGTCTCCCAAAATTCCGTCGCCATACCTCCGGGATACACAGCGATAATTTTCATTGGTTTGCCTTTTAACTCCATACGAACGGATTCAATCAAACCTTTGACAGCCCACTTCACCGCACAATAGGTCGATTCTTGTGCCTTAGCTTGCTGTGCTGCTGTCGACATCACCATCACAACATTTACTGGCTGCTCTTGATAACGTTTGACCAACTCTCGAAGAATATTAATCGCCGAAGTGAGGTTATTTTCAATCAGCTTTTGAATCTCTTGCGGGTCTTGCTCAGCTAATAAACCAAAATACCCACTTCCAGCACAGTGAATCAGAGTAGAAGGCGCTTTAGGCAGCTCATTAAACAAATTATCGACTTGGGATGTATCCACCAAATCACAACTACGCACTTGAGCTTTATTAGATAGGTGTTGAGAAAGAGTCGCCAACTTCTCTTCACTGCGTCCAGTTAACAGTGTTTCTTCGCCTTGAGCATCATACAACTTAGCTAGTTGCGCACCTAGTCCACTGCTCGCGCCAGTAATCACGATCATCTTGTACCTCTATCACGTCATTCGTAATCTCATGTTCTAAGCAAAGTACCGTATGTTTGACGATTTCACAGGTTAGGTGACGCGAAGTTTGAACTGGATAGCTTTGTTAAGTTAGACGATGGATATAAAGTGTCTTCTGCTATGGTGATTTCATCGTAATTAGAGACTCTGTGCGTTAGCTCTCTTTTCACCGACAAGCGGAATCTATATCCTGACGCACAATTTTAAAGGTAAGTGATGGAACTATGACGACTTCTACAACTCTTCCACCAGCGGGCTTATTTCGCCGATTAGCGGCGTTGTTCTACGATATGCTGATTATCTTAGCAATTGAAATGATGGCCGCCGGCGTAGTGATGGCAATCGTCTTTGCGTTAAATGCAGCAGGATTATTGAGCTATGGAGAATATGCAGATGCAGCGGATATGCTAGGAAAGCACCCTGTATTAAGCCCGCTATTTACCCTTTACTTGGCGACAGTCTGGGTATATTTCTTTGTCTTCTTCTGGACACGAGCAGGTCAAACACTAGGCATGCGAGCTTGGAAGATGCAGATCCGAAACAGCAAAGATGGCTCAGCTATTTCTGTAACTCAGGCACTGATTCGCCTAGCAACCTCTGGTTTCGGCTTAGCTAACCTCACTGTACCCATTGACCCACAGAAACGTGGTTTCCATGATATTTGGGCAAAAACTGAAGTCGTGGTATTACCGAAAGCTAAATAGTTAAATGGCAGAAGCAAAATAGAAAAAGGAAGGCATGGCGCCTTCCTTTTTTATGTTTACTGTCTTTGGGAATCTATAGCTTTCTTCTGAGCAGAGATACCGCAATAGCTAAGAATACAAGACTTGGAGCCAGTGCACCGAATACTGGCGGGATGCCATATACCAAGGTTAGAGGGCCAAAGAATTCACTGGATATGTAAAAAGTAAAGCCAGCAACCACCCCCGAAAGCACCCTTGCCCCCATGGTCACACTACGTAATGGACCGAATACAAATGACAGTGCCATCAACATCATTACCGCGATAGAAAGCGGTTGAGATAGCTTGCGCCAAAATGCCAGTTCATAACGTGAAGCATCTTGCTCTGATGCTTTCAGGTATGTCACATAGTCATACAAGCCACTTAGTGACAGCTCTTCTGGTTTTACCGTCACGACTGCCAGTTTGTCTGGTGCTAATGAGGTGTGCCACTCCATTTGTTCCAAATCACGCTTGGTAATGACGTTTTCATTCTCCATGTCAGTAACTTGCACGTAGCGCATCAGCCAATTGTTGTCTTGTTGGTAATCAACCTCTTCAGCAAAAATGACTTTCTGTAGGTTTTTATCATCATCAAAACGCCACATGTTCAAACCATAGAGTTTGTCGTCTTCAACTTTGCCGATAAAGATAAAATCATTGGCATCACGAGCCCAAACACCAGCCCGAACAGAAACGATACTACCGCCAGACAAAGCAAACGCTCGTAGATCACGTGCCATTTTTTGTGCTTCAGGTGCGCCCCATTGGCCAAGCGTCATGACGATTAGCATTAATGGAACCGCGGTTTTAAGCACTGATAAACCGATATCCAACTTAGAAAAGCCGGCTGCTTGCATTACTACGAGCTCGGAGCTGGATGCCAACATACCAAGGCCAATTAATGCCCCCAACAACGCAGCCATCGGGAAAAACATTTCTACATCGCGAGGGATACTTAGTAACACAAAGTAGAGAGCATGCATTAAGTCGTATGCACCACGGCCGACTTTACGCAGCTGCTCTACGTATTTGATGATGCCAGACAAACCAACAAAGGTCGCTAACACCAAAGCCGTGGTAGAGATTATCGTTCTACCGATGTAAAGGTCTAAGAGTTTGAACACAGCTTACGCGAGCCTCTTCTTACGGAATTTTTCTTTCATTCGACGAGCAGGAACACTGTCCATCATGTTCGCCAGGATAGCGACCAAAAGCAGCATCGCATTAATAGGCCACATGCCAATAGCAGCAGGTATAGCACCATCCTCTAACGCAGATTTCGTTGCACTAATTGCAAGGAAGTACGCCAAGTAAATCAAGATGGCAGGGCCCATTTTGGCGAAACGTCCCTGACGTGGATTGACCGCGGAAAGCGGAATAACCAACATCGTCAACAGCGGAATACACACAAATAATGAAATTCGCCATTGCAGTTCTGCTTGCGCTTCTGGATCGGGGTGGCCGATCAAATCTGCGGTTGGGTAAGCTTCCCAATCACGACCTTTTTGCTTCACTTCGCGCTGGCCAATCAAGCCTTCATATTCATCAAACTTGGTGATCATGTATTCCACGCGAGTCGGCACACCTTCATAGCGCGTGCCCTCATGCATCGTAATGATCTGACGGCCATCCGACAGTTCTTTTACATCGCCTGAAGAAGAGAACATCACGCTTGGTAGAATGGAATCGCGAGGGCGCATCTGTGCAACAAACACGTTGCTTAACGTGCTGTTTTTGATGTCGTCAATAAACACGACTGACGAACCATCTGGCGTTCCTTGGAATTGGCCTTTCTTTAGCAGGTCAACGCTGTTTTCTGCCGCGACTTGCTCGTACAGTTGCTCGACACGGTCCTGAGACCAAGGCGATAACCACAACGCATTAAACGCAGCAACACCTGATGTAATCAGAGCTAAGTACAATGCCGCCTGTACCAAGAATTTATTCCCGATACCGGTGGCATTCATTACCACGATCTCACTTTCCGCATACAAGCGACCAAAGGTGATCAATATGCCGATGTACAAACTTAATGGCAGCATCAATAAACCCATGGCTGGCATGTTTAAACCAACCACTGAGAAAATTAATCCAGCAGGAATATCCCCGTCCGAAGCATCAGCAAGAACACTGATAAACTTCTGGCTCACAAACACCAAAAAAAGTACGAAGAAAATCGCAAATTGGCTCTTGAGTGTTTCGCGGATCAAATATCTAACAATAATCACGCTGAAATTACCTATACAAAACTTGTTTTTTTGGTCGAATCACTATAGTTTCCCGTTGAACCATTTATTTTTTTAAAAATTATAAACTAGATGTTAGCGCTTAAATCAGCTCTGTTGGTAAGACCTGAGCTTAAATTCAACAAGTAAGCGATCATTATCTAACATTTAGAGCAATTTGTCTTCAGGATGTAGGAGTACGCATGGAGTTCAGTGTTAAAAGTGGCAGTCCAGAGAAACAACGTAGCGCATGTATCGTTGTTGGTGTGTTTGAACCACGTCGCCTTTCTCCAGTAGCCGAACAACTTGATAAAATCAGTGACGGTTACATCAGTTCACTACTTCGCCGTGGTGATCTAGAGGGTAAACCTGGTCAGATGCTACTACTGCATCAAGTACCAGGTGTTTTGTCAGAGCGCGTTCTACTTGTAGGTTGTGGTAAAGAACGTGAACTCGGCGAGCGCCAGTACAAGGAAATCATTCAAAAGACGATCAGCACACTTAACGAAACCGGTTCAATGGAAGCAGTATGTTTCCTAACTGAACTGCACGTTAAAGGTCGCGATACGTACTGGAAAGTACGTCAAGCAGTTGAAGCGACTAAAGATGGTCTTTACACATTTAACCAGTTCAAGAGCGTTAAGCCAGAAACTCGTCGTCCACTGCGTAAGCTAGTGTTCAACGTACCAACGCGTCGTGAACTGAACCTAGGTGAAAAAGCAATCACCCATGGTCTAGCTATTTCTTCTGGTGTGAAAGCATCAAAAGATCTTGGCAACATGCCACCAAACGTAGCAAACCCAGCTTACTTAGCCTCTCAAGCTCGTCGCCTTGCTGACGATTACGAAACCGTAACCACCAAGATCATTGGTGAGCAAGAGATGGAAAAACTGGGCATGACATCTTACCTAGCAGTAGGTCGTGGTTCGAAGAACGAATCTATGATGTCGATTATCGAATACAAGGGTAACCCAGAGTCAGAAGCAAAACCTATCGTTCTCGTCGGTAAAGGTCTGACATTCGATTCAGGCGGTATCTCTCTAAAACCTGGTGAAGGTATGGATGAGATGAAGTACGACATGTGTGGTGCTGCGTCTGTATTCGGAACAATGAAAGCGCTAGCGAAGCTAAACCTACCAATCAACGTTATTGGTGTACTAGCAGGCTGTGAAAACATGCCAGGCAGCAACGCTTACCGTCCGGGTGACATCCTAACGACCATGTCAGGTCAAACTGTAGAAGTTCTGAACACGGATGCGGAAGGTCGTCTTGTTCTTTGTGACGCACTGACTTACGTAGAGCGTTTCGAACCAGACTGCGTAGTTGACGTTGCAACGCTAACGGGAGCTTGTGTTATCGCACTAGGCCACCACATCAGCGGCGTAATATCTAACCACAACCCTCTTTCTCATGAGCTAGTAAACGCTTCTGAGCAAGCAAGTGACCGTGCATGGCGTCTACCAATGGCAGACGAGTACCATGAGCAGCTGAAGAGTCCATTTGCTGATATGGCAAACATTGGTGGTCGTCCTGCAGGCACTATCACTGCAGGTTGCTTCCTGTCTAAGTTTGCTAAGAAGTACAACTGGGCACACGTCGATATCGCGGGTACAGCTTGGAAGTCAGGCGCAGCGAAAGGCTCAACGGGCCGTCCTGTCTCAATGCTTGTCCAATTCCTTTTGAACCGCAGCGGCCAAGAGACAGAAGAGTAATTTCTGAACACTATCTAAAAGGGCCGCAAGGCCCTTTTTTATTACCCCGATTTTCTTGAGAGAGAATAGGAATGTAAAATGGTCTAAGGATGAGACCAATGGCAAGTGAGAGAATGATGCAAACTGCAACCTTCTACATCATTAAAGAAGAGAGCCCTCAAGCAACAAAGACGGGCTTTGAACAATACATCGTATTCTTGGCTCAGCACTTTGCTCGCCAAGGAGCTAAAGTGTATTTGAACTGCCAAGACAAGTCGCACGCCGAACAACTGGCCGAGGCTTTTTGGCAAATTGATGCAGATAAGTTCATGGCTCATAATCTCGTAGGTGAAGGACCGAAATACGCCACCAATATTGAGATCGGCCATGAAGGCGTAAAACCTAATTGGAATCGTCAATTGGTAATTAATTTGGCGGAAAATGAGACAACCTTTGCGAACAAGTTTGCTCAAGTGGTAGACTTCGTGCCTTGCGAAGAAAAAGCTAAACAGGTCGCAAGAGAAAGGTATAAAATTTACCGTCAAGCAGGTTATCAACTGCAAACGATCGAAATTCAATATCCTTAACGGTCAATCCTTATAGTTAAGGCGATCTTGTTAAGATCCCTCACTTATAAAGATTGACTTAGATTCAACCATCAACGTATCCATTAAAAGAGCGCTATGGAAAAGACATACAACCCAACTTCAATTGAACAAGCTCTGTATCAGACTTGGGAAGAGCAAGGCTACTTTAAGCCACACGGTGACACTACTAAAGAATCATACAGCATCATGATCCCGCCACCGAACGTCACTGGTAGCCTACACATGGGCCACGCGTTCCAAGATACGATCATGGATACGCTTATCCGTTGTGAGCGCATGAAGGGTAAAAACACTCTTTGGCAAGTAGGTACGGACCACGCAGGTATCGCAACTCAGATGGTTGTTGAGCGTAAGATCGCTGCAGAAGAAGGCAAAACAAAACACGATTACGGCCGTGAAGCTTTCATCGACAAAATCTGGGAATGGAAAGGCGAATCTGGCGGTACTATCACTAAGCAGCTTCGTCGCCTTGGCGCATCTGTAGACTGGGACCGTGAGCGTTTTACGATGGACGATGGTCTATCTAACGCCGTTCAAGAAGTGTTCGTACGTCTATACGAAGACGACCTAATCTACCGCGGTAAACGTCTAGTTAACTGGGATCCAAAGCTACACACAGCGATTTCAGATCTAGAAGTAGAGAACAAAGACACTAAAGGCAACATGTGGCACTTCCGCTACCCACTAGCAGATGGCGTTAAAACAGCGGATGGCAAAGACTACATCGTTGTGGCAACGACTCGTCCAGAGACCATGCTAGGCGATACTGGTGTTGCGGTTAATCCAGAAGATCCACGTTACAAAGATCTTATCGGTAAAGACATCATCCTTCCTATCGTTGAACGTCGCATTCCAATCGTGGGCGATGAGCACGCAGATATGGAAAAAGGTACTGGCTGTGTGAAAATCACACCTGCGCACGACTTCAACGACTACGAAGTTGGTAAGCGCCACCAGCTACCAATGATCAACATTCTGACTTTCGACGCAAATATCCGTGCTGCATCTGAAGTCTTCAACACTAACGGTGAAGCAAGCGACGCCTACAGTACTGAGCTACCAGCTAAGTACCACGGTATGGAGCGTTTTGCCGCTCGTAAAGCTATCGTTGCTGAATTCGACGAGCTAGGTCTACTTGAAGAAGTGAAAGATCACGATCTACAAGTTCCTTACGGCGACCGTGGTGGCGTGGTTATCGAACCAATGCTAACTGACCAATGGTACGTACGTACTGCACCTCTAGCGAAAACAGCGGTTGAAGCAGTAGAAAACGGCGACATCCAATTCGTTCCTAAGCAATACGAAAACATGTACTTCTCTTGGATGCGTGACGTTCAAGACTGGTGTATCTCTCGTCAGCTATGGTGGGGTCACCGCATCCCAGCTTGGTACGACAACCAAGGTAATGTTTACGTAGGTCGTGACGAAGAAGAAGTTCGTAAGAATAACAACCTAGAGTCAGTCATTGAACTTCACCAAGACGAAGACGTACTGGATACATGGTTCTCTTCTGCACTATGGACGTTCGGTACTCAAGGTTGGCCAGAGCAAACTGACGACCTGAAAGTATTCCACCCTTCAGATGTACTAGTAACTGGTTTCGACATCATCTTCTTCTGGGTTGCGCGCATGATCATGATGACCATGCACTTCGTGAAAGACGAAAACGGCAAACCACAAGTACCATTTAAGACAGTTTACGTTACTGGTCTAATCCGTGACGAAAACGGCGACAAGATGTCTAAGTCGAAAGGTAACGTACTTGACCCAATCGACATGATCGATGGTATCGACCTAGAGTCTCTAGTAGAGAAGCGTTGTGGCAACATGATGCAGCCTCAGCTAGCGAAGAAAATCGAGAAGAACACTCGTAAGACGTTTGAAAACGGTATCGAAGCATACGGTACAGACGCACTACGTTTTACTCTTGCAGCAATGGCATCAACAGGTCGCGATATCAACTGGGATATGAAGCGTCTTGAGGGTTACCGTAACTTCTGTAACAAACTATGGAACGCAAGCCGTTACGTAATGATGAACACAGAAGAGCAAGATTGTGGCTTCAACGGTGGTGAGATTGAATACTCACTAGCGGACAAGTGGATCGAGTCTCAGTTTGAACTTGCAGCGAAAGCGTTCAACAACCATATCGACAACTTCCGTCTAGATATGGCGTCTAACACGCTTTACGAATTCATCTGGAACCAATTCTGTGACTGGTACCTAGAGCTTACTAAGCCAGTTCTATGGAAAGGTACTGAAGCGCAACAGCGTGGTACTCGCCGTACACTAATCACGGTTCTTGAGAAGACGCTACGTCTAGCTCACCCAGTGATTCCTTACATCACTGAAACTATCTGGCAAAGCATCAAGCCACTAGTTGAAGGTGTAGAAGGTGAGACAATCATGCTGCAAGCACTGCCTCAATTCGACGAAGCAAACTTCAACCAAGAAGCGCTAGACGATATTGAATGGGTGAAAGCGTTCATTACCAGCATCCGTAACCTACGCGCTGAATACGACATCAACCCAGGTAAGCCGCTTGACGTTATGTTGAAAGCAGCAAACGCAGAAGACGCAGCGCGTCTAGAAGCAAACAAACAAGTTCTGATGTCTCTAGCGAAACTAGAATCTGTACGCGTACTTGCTGCTGACGAAGAAACGCCAGCGTGTGCAACAGCACTGGTTGCTAAGTCTGAGCTTATGATCCCAATGGCGGGTCTGATCGACAAAGACGCTGAGCTTGCTCGTCTAGATGGCGAAATCAAGAAAACTCACGGCGAAATCAAGCGTATCGAAGGCAAACTAGGTAACGAAGGCTTCGTAGCGAAAGCTCCTGAAGCGGTTGTTGCTAAAGAGCGTGAGAAGCTTGAAGGTTACAAAGAGACACTAGCTAAGCTGGAAGAGCAGAAGACAACGATCGCTGCACTTTAATCGCTAAAAGCTAGAATAAAAGAATCAAAGGGTTGGTGTGAAAGCATCAACCCTTTTTGCATTTTATTGCTCGGAAAGCTTTCAAAGATATTCACTACTCTCTCCTACTCTGCCTCATATTTAATAGTTTTTACCTATCAAACTAATCTTAACTGCCCATTAGATTTAATGATAATAATTCTCAATAATAGACCTATCGAAACAACACAACAATTGAGTAATTATCATGAAAAAGACACTAACCTTTGCAGCACTCCATTTTACTATCGCGTTTAGTGTCGCTTACGTGCTTACTGGTGACATTCTAATTGGTAGTTTAATTGCCATGATTGAGCCTTCAGTGAACACCGTCGCTTTCTACTTTCATGAAAAAGCATGGGCAAAAGTCCCTGCGCTTAAAGCTCGTCAGTGGATGACCAAAATAAAAACCGCAAGCTTTGCCACTATCCACTTCAGTGTTGCCTTTACCGTAGTTTACTTACTAACAGGTGATGCGTTTGTCGGCGGTATCATGGCAATGCTAGAGCCAAGCTTGAATACAGTAGCGTACTACTTCCACGAGAAAGTATGGATGCATAGATCAGATAACCAAGCACCACAGTTCTGTCTGCACCAACACGCTTAAACATGGAGGCTCAATACGCCTCCTAACGAGAAAAATGACATTTACCATTGACAAAGTTGCGCACCGCAATTAATTTAATTGCGGTGCGCAACTTTATTTTTAGAGGTAAGTGATAATGAATGCTCATCAACTCCGACACTATTCCCGTCAAGCCGTCCGATTGCTTGGTATGCTCGATAAGCAATGTGGCGACGTCGCTCTCACTCCTGTGCAAGCGCACGCGTTAGGTGAGATCCAACTGCAGCCGTTGACCATCAATCAACTAGCACAACAGCTCAATGTCGACAAGTCCAATGCAAGCCGTACCGTTACTGGGCTGATCAAATTAGGTTTAGTTGAGAGTATCGAAAACCCGAAAGACAAACGCAGTCAACTTGTGGCGCTTACAGAGCAAGGTCAACAGGCGTTATCGCAACTAGACCAACAGCAAAACAGCTTCTTTGAACAACTGCTTACCCAACTGGATGACAGTGAGCAAGAGCAACTCAAACTTGGTTTAGAGACTTACCTAAAAGGGCTAACAAAAGTGTGTCAGGCAGAGGAATACGTTCTTCGACCTCTTACCAAAGCAGATAACTCGCAAGTTGCGGACGTGATTCGTAAAGTCTCCGCAGAATACGGTTTAACCGCAGACAAAGGTTATGGTGTGGCCGATCCAACGCTTGATGACATGTACTCGGTTTACGACCAACAAGGTGCCGCTTATTGGGTGGTAGAACACCAAGGCGAGATTGTGGGCGGCGGCGGCTTTGCACCTTTAGCTGGTGAGCCAAATGTGTGTGAGTTGCAAAAGATGTACTTCTTACCTCAAACACGAGGGCACGGTTTAGCCAAACGCATCGTCGCATTGAGCTTACAACTGGCGAAACAGTTTGGGTATCAGCAGTGCTATTTAGAAACGACAGAATGTCTAAGAGAAGCGGTAGGCTTGTATGAAAAGCTAGGCTTTGAGCATCTCGATGCCCCGCTAGGACAAACAGGGCATGATGCATGTGAAGTCGTGATGCTTAAGACGTTATAGCGTTTTATCCCCAAACTTAAAGTACAAGATGGGTAACACAGAGCTCTTGGCTAAGTGCCACTGTAAATGCTTGGCGTTGCCCATCCAACTCCACTACGAGTTCGTAGAGATCTTTTGGATCGGGATCGTTAAGATCGGCATACTTTGGCGCTTCGATCTGGAATAAAGCACTCGCATGATCCGCTCGGACATCAATAGGAATATGGTAAGTCATGCCATTGAACTTAACCGATGCCGATACTAGACCCGGCGCAAAAGTTTGATAGTACAAGTCGACTTTAAACTCACAACCACCACCGTGGTGCCAAATCTGCTCGGTAGCCACGCGGTCTAAACGAACATTGCGAATGAACTGTAGATACGGTTCTTGCCATACCCCCAAGCGCTCATCACTCTTTTGGTATTCATGATCCGCAAGTGAGCACAACTCCGGTTTATCCTCATCCAGCAGAAGATCTTCTTCTTCCTCGAGGAACAGGATCTCAAAACGGTTGCGCCCCATCTGCATAAATGGACGAATGTCTTTTTTGTATATGCTTTGCGAACCGTCACAGTCGAACAATGCGACTCCGTTCAAACGCACTTCTGCATGGTAATCCACACCACCCAACACCATTTCTACCGCTGGGAATGCCATCATGGATTCGTCCACTTCGATGTCGTGCATCAGGTGCCACTCTTGCTGACGGATCGCTTCTTCAGTCAGTTCAGCAGGCAATACCTGACTCAAAGGAGCAGGGAAAGTAATGTCATCCTGTGGGATAGAAAGGTCCGTCAGTGGAGAGACTTGCCATAAACCGGCGAGTGAGAGTTGCATATACACCTTGAGCTAGATCAATTTTCATGCATTATATACTCAAGTGGCTTAGGGTTATAGGCAGTAAGCCTACAAACTCAATGAGAATTATTTATGGTCACCCTCGGTTATCATTTTTAAGGCACAAAAAAACCAGCGATAAACGCTGGCTTCTTTGAATGAATGAGTCGATTACTCTTCGTCTTCATCATCTTCGTCTGGGTAAAGCGCATCTTCGCCTTCGTAGTAAGTACCCCAACCGTCGTAAATGATGTCGTATTTTTCTGCAAGGTGAATCAACTTCTCAACCTGTGCATCAATCGCTTCTGCGTTTAGTGCAGATTCCATTGTTGCATCACAGCAAAGCAGTTTGTTACCGTCTTCATCTTCTGTTTCTTCAGCTTCAAGCACTTCAAAGCCCATTTTGAATGCTTCCACAACCGCTTTCTCTAGCGTGTCGAAGTCTTCTGCAAATAGGTGGTGCTCGATTTCGTATAGTGAATCTGGATCGCTGCCGTCTTCTAGCAATGCTGCAATGATATCGCGAGTCTCTTCCTTTTGAATCTCAATTAATTCTTCTACTGATAGATATTCATCTTCGTGAGACATGTTTTGGCTCCAGATTAGTTACTTGATGAAAACACTATACTCAAGACTGAGTATGTTAATGCGGTGAAATATGGCACGGATTGCGATGAAAAGCCACAAACAAACACCAAACGGCTTGGATTCTTAACGAATATTCTTTCTCAAAAATCGAAACCTCGCTCACAGAAACAAAAAATTAACAAAAACAAGAAATCTTTAATATTCAGAAGATCCTAATCAAGTAAATTCGTCGAAATAGGAGAGTGCATTGCGTGTTTATGGCTATGAAGTGAATACACCAACAAGGCAATTAAAAATGCAAGCGAATAAAGAAAGCTTTAAAAATGCATATTTGAGAATAGTTATGCGTGTTTTATGCACTAACAATGTGAGTCTATTGAAAGCGAGTAAAAAGAATAAAAACGCACTTTTTAAATACTATGAACAAAGCTCTAAATATAGAATTTAAAAATACAAAGCATTAATTTACAAAATATATCGCTAACAAAAGCCAAAATATCGACATATAGAGTAAGTTCTAGGACTTGCATCTTTGCGGCAAGCTTGTCATAACTAATGGCTGGAAAATTTGTAAGGATACAAAATGAGCAAGCTGTACGTTGGATCAGAAGTTGGTCAACTTAGACGAGTGTTATTGAATCGCCCAGAGCGTGCCCTCACCCACCTAACCCCATCAAACTGTCACGAACTGTTATTTGACGATGTGCTCGCGGTAGAAGCTGCAGGGGAAGAGCACGATGCATTTGCCCGTACACTACGAGAGCAAGATGTCGAGGTGCTACTGCTGCACGATTTGCTCGTAGAGACACTTGCCGTTCCTGAAGCAAAAAAATGGTTGTTGAATACTCAAATCTCCGATTTCCGCTACGGTCCAACATTTGCTCGTGATTTGCGTCAATACTTTGCAGAAATGGATGACGAGCATCTTGCGACTATCTTTCTTGGTGGTTTGGCCTACTCTGAACTACCAATCAAATCCTCTTCGATGCTACCGAAAATGAAGCGTCCATTGGATTTCGTTATCGAACCTCTTCCGAACCACCTCTTTACCCGCGACACATCATGTTGGGTATACGGCGGCGTTTCTCTTAATCCAATGATGATGCCAGCGCGACAACGTGAGACCAACCATCTGCGCGCAATTTACCGTTGGCACCCAACTTTCGCAGGTCAAGATTTCATTAATTACTTCGGTGATGAAGACCTTCACTATGACAACGCAAACGTAGAAGGCGGTGATGTACTGGTTATCGGTAAAGGCGCCGTTTTGATTGGTATGTCTGAGCGTACAACCCCACAAGGTGTAGAAAACTTAGCGGCGAGTTTATTTAAATCTGGTCAGGCGAAAGAAGTGATTGCTATCGACCTACCAAAACACCGCTCGTGCATGCACCTTGATACGGTCATGACGCACATGGATGTGGACACTTTCTCGGTATACCCAGAAATCATGCGTAAAGATTTAGACACCTGGCGCCTAACACCTAAAGGCAACGGTGAAATGCATGTCGAAGCATCACACAACTATCTGCATGCCATCGAATCGGCACTTGGCTTAGATCAATTGAAGATCATCACAACGGGTGGTGACAGCTATGAAGCTGAACGAGAGCAATGGAACGATGCCAACAACGTACTGACGGTGAAACCTGGTGTTGTGATTGGTTACGAACGCAACGTCTACACTAACGAGAAGTACGACAAAGCTGGCATTGAAGTCCTGACTATTCCGGGTAACGAGCTTGGTCGCGGTCGTGGTGGTGCACGCTGTATGAGCTGCCCAATCGAACGTGATGATATTTGAGAAACCTCTCCCACCAAATAAAACCAATTGAGACTAAGGTTGATGTGAATGCATCAACCTTTTTTTGCTTTTAATTAAAATAATTATTCACAATAAAAGCATTTATATGTTTTAATGCTTTTATTCTTTATCAACCAAACGACCTAAGGGACGAGCTATGGCTTTCAATTTACGTAATCGCAACTTTTTGAAGCTATTGGATTTCTCAACTAAAGAGATCCAGTTCTTGCTCGAACTGTCCGCAGAGCTGAAAAAAGCTAAATATGCAGGAACAGAGCAGAAGAAACTTCAAGGTAAAAACATCGCGCTAATCTTTGAGAAATCTTCTACTCGTACCCGATGTGCGTTTGAAGTTGCTGCCTTTGACCAAGGCGCTCAAGTCTCTTACATCGGTCCTTCTGGCTCACAGATCGGTCATAAAGAATCGATGAAAGATACCGCTCGTGTTCTTGGTCGTATGTACGATGGCATCGAATACCGTGGCTTTGGTCAATCCATTGTTGAAGAGCTTGGTACTTATGCTGGTGTGCCTGTTTGGAACGGTTTAACGGATGAGTTCCACCCTACTCAAATCCTTGCAGACTTCCTGACTATGCAAGAGCACGGACGTGGGAAACAACTGCATGAAATGACGTTTGCCTACCTTGGTGATGCTCGCAATAACATGGGTAACTCACTCATGGTTGGCGCAGCGAAAATGGGCATGGACATCCGCCTTGTAGCGCCAAAAGCGTTCTGGCCAGAAGAAGCATTAGTGACAACTTGCCAAGAAATTGCCCAACAAACTGGCGCGAAAATCACGCTGACTGAAAATGTTGAAGAAGGCGTTAAAGGCTGTGACTTCTTATACACCGACGTTTGGGTCTCGATGGGTGAGTCGGCTGAGGCTTGGGATGAGCGTGTTGCTCTGATGACACCTTACCAAATCAATATGGATGTGATTAAGCAAACAGGTAACCCTCATGTGAAGTTCATGCACTGCCTGCCAGCCTTCCACAACGATGAAACGACTGTGGGTAAAGAGGTAGCAGAGAAATACGGAATGAAAGGGCTTGAAGTCACCGAAGAGGTGTTTGAGTCTGAATACTCTATCGTATTCGACGAAGCCGAAAACCGCATGCACACGATTAAAGCCGTGATGGTGGCAACGTTAGGCAGCTAAACCAAAGCATTAAAAATGGTAACAAAAACCACGATGTAATCGCTTGCGCTCACGAAAGTTAAGCGTATAATGCTCGGCAATTTGTCTGAGGATTATGAAATGACCACGCCGATTGCTGACGTAAAAACGCGATTTGCTCTAGCTAAGCGACTACGCTTACGTGCTGTTATTTTCGTTAATTCTATTGAATTTTAAAACCTCCCCAATTGGGGAGGTTTTTTTATGTCCGAAATTCCATCAGGGTAATTTTGGGGATAGTCACCACTGTTATAGGGAAGAAGATCATGGCGAACTCGCTTTACCAGAAGCACATCATCTCTATTCCAGAGCTTTCACGTGAAGAACTGGAACTGATTGTAGAAACTGCAGGTCAGCTAAAAAAAGAACCTCGTCCAGAACTGATTAAAAACAAGGTTGTAGCGAGCTGTTTCTTTGAGCCATCCACACGTACTCGTCTGTCATTCGAAACAGCGATTCAACGTATTGGTGGCGATGTTATTGGTTTTGATAACGGTGGTAACACCTCTCTGGCGAAAAAAGGCGAGACACTGTCTGACTCAGTTCAAGTGATCTCTTCTTACGTCGATGCCTTCGTTATGCGCCACCCTCAAGAAGGTGCAGCGCGCTTGGCATCCGAGTTCTCTAACGGCGTTCCTGTGATTAACGCTGGTGACGGTGCCAACCAACACCCAACACAAACGCTACTCGACCTATACACGATTGCAGAAACACAAGGTCGTCTAGACAACCTGAACGTTGCGTTCGTTGGTGACCTAAAATACGGTCGCACCGTGCATTCTTTGACTCAAGCATTGGCGAAGTTCAATAACATTCGCTTCTTCTTTGTGGCACCTGAAGCGCTCGAGATGCCTGATTACCTATGTGAAGAACTCGATGAAGCAGGTATTCAATACAGCCTGCATACAGACATGGAAAGCGTGATTCCTGAACTAGACATTCTGTACATGACACGCGTACAGAAAGAGCGTTTCGATGAATCTGAATACGCGCACATCAAGTCAGCTTACATCCTAACAGCGGCACTACTAGAAGGTGCACGTGAGAACTTGAAAGTGCTACACCCACTGCCACGCGTGGATGAAATCACCACAGACGTCGACGTAACACCGCACGCTTACTACTTCCAACAAGCAGAAAATGGCGTGTACGCGCGCCAAGCATTGTTGGCATTGGTTCTAAACGAAACACTGTAATCGAGGGAGAAAAAGACATGACTAAAGAAACTCAATTGCAGGTAGAAGCAATCAAAAATGGCACAGTAATCGACCATATTCCAGCCCAAATTGGTATCAAAGTGTTGAAATTGTTCGATATGCACAACTCTTCTCAACGCGTGACGATTGGCCTTAACCTGCCATCATCCGCATTAGGTCATAAAGACTTGTTGAAGATCGAGAACGTGTTCATCAACGAAGAGCAAGCAAGCAAATTGGCACTTTACGCACCACATGCGACCGTAAACCAAATCGAAAACTACGAAGTTGTGAAGAAGCTAGCGCTGGAGTTACCAGAGCAAGTTAAAAACGTGTTTGAATGCCCAAACACTAACTGCATTACCCACAACGAGCCAGTTGCGAGCAGCTTCCAAGTGTTCGAGAAGAAGCAAGAAATCCGTCTGAAGTGTAAATACTGTGAGAAAGTCTTCGCTCGTGAGATCGTCACTGAACGTTAATTTCCCGCTTCAATTCTTGCTAACGATAAATTGACTGATACCCCGCCCGTGCGGGGTATTTTGCTCTTTACGTGCTTCATGTTTAAAGGCACACTGATTCCTCTTAAGAACGCTCAAATTGTTTGAGTACACTCTTTATTCCCCTAAACAGATGGAACAATTCAAATGACGAAAGTACTTCACACTGAGTCTGCACCAGCAGCAATCGGTCCTTACGTTCAAGGCGTAGATCTAGGTAACATGGTTCTAACTTCTGGCCAAATCCCAGTAAACCCAGCAACAGGTGAAGTGTCTGCGGACATCGCAGAGCAAGCACGTCAATCTCTAGAAAACGTGAAAGCAGTAGTTGAAGCTTCAGGCCTTAAAGTCACTGACATCGTAAAAATGACGGTATTCGTTAAAGACCTAAACGACTTCGGTACTGTGAACGAAGTTTACGGCAAGTTCTTCGATGAGCACGAAGTAGCAAACTACCCAGCACGTTCTTGTGTCGAAGTAGCTCGCCTACCAAAAGATGTTGGCATCGAGATTGAAGCAATCGCCGTTCGTAAATAATTGCAATTGCGCTTGCTAAGAAACATAAAAAAACGGGTAACTTAGGCTACCCGTTTTTTATTGTCTTTTTGTTGCAGTGTTCTATTTCAATTTAAGCGGCATTACGCTGTTTTACTTCTTCATCAAGCGCTTCTAGCTTCGCTTTCATTTGATCGCGACAGGTGTTAGCAAGTTCACGAACGCCTTCTTTGCCATAGCCTTCAGAGCTGATTGGTGGCAGCATTTCAATGATCACATGACCGTTATTCCAACGGTTCAATTTAATGTGATCAGTTGAACTACACACGATCGGAATGATTGGCACCTCTGCGCCGATAGCAGCATGGAATGCGCCGGTTTTAAATGGCAGTAAGCCACGGCCACGTGAGCGCGTCCCTTCTGGGAACATCCATACTGAAACGTCACTCTGCTTAATGCTATCAACTACTTGATCAATAGTGCCCTTAGCTTTAGAACGGTTACCACGGTCAATTAAAATGTTACCCGTTAGCCAGTAAAGCTGACCAAATAGTGGCATCCACGCTAAGCTTTTTTTACCTACCGTCACGACTTTTGGTGTCACTGCTGAAGATACAGTAAACAAATCCCAGTTATTTTGGTGGTTCGCGATGTAAACATGCTGACCACGAGAGTAAGCATCTTCAGGAATTCGTAATTCTAATTTGATTCCGAACACACGAGACATCTTGCCAAACAAGCGGCCAAAAGTGAAAACGTGCTTAGGATTTCGAGGACTTAATAGGCAGTAACCACAACCACCAATAAACATCACAATTGCGAAAATTGCGACAGCAAATACACGTAATAGTGCAATCATTGTTGTTCTCCAGGAACCGGCTTTACGCCAGATACAGCTATTGTTGGTTCTTTGGACATAGTCATCAGCTATGAAAGAGAGCACGACATAAAAAAGCCGAAACCTGAGTTTCGGCTCTCTTTATATCGAAGTCAACTGCGATGCAGTTTAACCCGCCTCACTCACGCGCTCAATATTTGCGCCAAGAGCAGACAGTTTATTTTCGATTTTGTCGTAACCACGATCAATGTGGTAAATACGATCAACGATGGTTTCGCCTTTCGCGATACAACCTGCAATCACCAAACTTGCCGAAGCTCGTAGGTCAGTGGCCATTACTTGCGCACCACTTAGAGAATCTACGTCACCACAGATGACTGTGTTACCTTCGATTTCCGCTTTTGCGCCCATGCGCATCAGTTCAGGTACGTGCATGAAACGGTTTTCAAAGATCGTTTCAGTAATTACGCCGCCGCCTTTCGCCATCATGTTTAATAGCGTGAATTGTGCTTGCATGTCAGTCGGGAAACCTGGGTGTGGGGCAGTACGAATGCTTACCGCTTTCAGTTCACGATCCGTCATATCTACAGAAATCCAGTCTTCACCAGTCTCTACTAATGCGCCCGCTTCTTCTAGCTTCGCAAGTACCGCTTCCAACAAGTGACCGTTGGTGTTACGACACACAACTTTGCCGCCAGAAACAGCCGCAGCAACAAGGAACGTACCCGTTTCGATACGGTCAGCCACAACGTTGTGCTTACCGCCACCTAAACGCTCAACACCTTCAATAGTGATGGTGTCTGTGCCCGCGCCTGAAATTTTTGCGCCAAGCTTGTTTAGGAAGTCTGCTGTATCAACGATTTCAGGTTCACGCGCTGCATTATCTAGCGTTGTGGTACCTTCCGCTAACGCTGCCGCACACATGATAGTAATCGTTGCACCAACACTCACTTTGTCCATCACAATGTGAGCGCCTTTTAGACGACCGTCCACTTCTGCTTTTACGTAACCATCTTCTAGTGTAATCGTTGCGCCAAGCTGCTCTAGACCTGTGATATGTAAATCAACAGGACGAGCGCCAATCGCACAGCCACCAGGTAGAGAAACTTGACCTTTACCAAAACGAGCCACCAGCGGACCAAGTGCCCAGATTGATGCACGCATGGTTTTCACCAAGTCGTAAGGTGCGCAGTATTCGTTGATGCTGCTTGGATCGACATGAACAGAACCATTACGGCTTACTTTTGCGCCCAAACGCTTAAGCAGTTCCATAGTAGTATCGATATCACGAAGGTGTGGCACATTCGCCACCTCTACTGGCTCTTCAGCCAAGATAGACGCAAATAAAATCGGCAGTGCTGCGTTTTTTGCACCTGAAATGGTCACTTCACCAACCAGTGGTTTATCTGACCCAATAACTCGAAACTTTTCCATCAATAAACCTTAAAGCGACATTAGCTTTTTATCACGAGCCCACTCTTCTGGAGTGAACGCTTTAATCGATAGCGCGTGAATGTCGTTACGCTGGATGTAATCCATCAGAGGACCGTAAATTAACTGCTGCTTCTTAACGCGGCTCATTCCATCGAAACAAGCATCAACAGCAACCACCTCATAGTGGCTACCTTCACCTTTTACATGCACTTCTTGAAGGTTTAGTGCTTCTTCTAGTAACTGTTGTACTTTTGCGCTATCCACAATTTACCCCTGATAATTCTGTATATGTTTGGCCACTAAAGATTCAACGTTGCTCAGCTGAAACAAAGTGCGCAATTGCGCCGGCACGAAACTGAGCATTATATGACAGTTTTGTTTTTTTGCATGCTCTAATAAGTGGATTAACATCACCATTCCCGCAGAGTCGACGCGCTCAATCTCTTTTAACGAGCATTCTAGCTCGGTTTGAGATGGCTGCCATCGCTGCGCAACGGCCCACAATGAAGGTACGGTATCTCGATCCAACGCCCCTGTAAGCTTAAGAATATCTGATTGTAAATGCCACTGAGAATGAGACTGCGCCATTACTTTGCTGCCTCGAAACGAATTGGCTGTGCCGCCAATTTTTCAAGATCTTTTGCTACAGCCAGAATACCGTCTTGGCGAATCTTCGTATTCCACTCTGATTGCTTGCTCGAAAGTAAGCTAATACCTTCAGCAACCATGTCGAATGCTAACCATTCACCTGTTTTCTTATCTTTACGCAGTTTGAACTCAAGTTTGATGTTCGGACGCGGTGCGTCAATGATATCCACTTTGATGCTAGTAATGCGCTTAGATGGGTCTAACTTCGGCTCAGGGCCAAACTCGATTTGCTGGTCTGTGTATTGCGTTAATACTTGTGCGTAAGACGTCACCAAGTAAGAACGAAATGCCTTAATAAACTCACCCACGTCTTCACGCTTCGCGCCTTTTAAGTTAGGACCAAGCAGTTTCAATGCTGCATAGCGATCGTTGACGTAAGGCATCAGCTCTTCTTCAACGATGGTCTTAAGCAAATTTGGATCTTGCTTAATTTGTGGCTGTTCGGTTTTAAGACGTTCAAACGTCTCTCCCGCCACCTGCTTCATCATTTCGTAAGGTTGAGTTTTATCCACTTCTGCGGCCACTGCACCAAAAGCAGTAAATGCCGCAACGAAAGAAAGTAATAATCTAGAGAACATGGGTTATTCCTTACTCGTGTTGCCAGAATCGCCGGAGCCACCGATGCTGTACAGCACCTGTCCAATTAAGTCTTCTAATACTAGAGCAGACTTGGTGTCTTCGATGGTATCGCCATCAACCAACATTTCTTCATCATCAAAGATGAAGCCTGGAACTAAGCCAATGTATTGCTCACCAATCAATCCAGAAGTCAAAATTTGCAAACTAGAGGTTTCTGGGAATTGATTGTATTGGCTATTAATCGACAAGCTCACAATAGGAAGTAGGCTTTCAGGGTTAAGTGTAATGTCACTTACACGACCAACCACTACGCCGCCAACCTTCACTGGTGAACGCACTTTTAAGCTACCAATATTATCGAACTCAGCTTTCAGGGTATAAGTATTGCCCGAGCCAATACTTTTTACGTCAGCAACCTGAAAAATCATCACAAGAATCGCGCAAATTCCTGCCAATACAAAGCTGCCAACCCATAATTCAGTTTTACGTGTTTGTTGCATGATTAATTCCCAAACATCAATGCGGTCAGTACAAAGTCTAGTCCCAGTACTGCTAAAGAAGAATGCACTACAGTGCGTGTGGTTGCTCGGCTGATCCCTTCCGAAGTAGGAATCGCGTCATAGCCATTAAATAGAGCGATCCAAGTAACGGTAATCGCAAACACGATACATTTGATCATGCTGTTACCAATATCTTGGCCTAATTCTACCGACGACTGCATAGCCGCCCAGAAACTACCGTGATCAACGCCTTTCCAATCAACGCCAACAATTTGAGCACCCCAGATGCCAATGGCCATAAAGATCATCGCCAATAGCGGCATAGAGATAACGCCAGCCCAAAAACGCGGAGCAATAACGCGTTTTAACGGATCAACAGCCATCATTTCCATACTGGAGAGCTGCTCAGTGGCTTTCATCAAACCAATTTCAGCGGTCAGCGCAGAACCCGCGCGGCCAGCAAATAGAAGAGCGGTCACTACCGGTCCTAACTCGCGCAGTAGTGATAGCGATACCATCTGACCAAGACTGCCTTCTGCACCATAGTCGACAAGCACCACATAGCCTTGCAAGCTAAGTACCATACCGATAAACAAACCCGACACGACAATTATTGCTAAAGACTGTACGCCAACAGAGTAAAGTTGCTTCACCAACAAAGGAAAATTTTTCACTGGGTTTGGTCGAGTCACCAACGCACCAATAAGCATCAATGTCGCACGACCAAAGGCTTCGCAGATGGCCAACGTGCGCCTTCCTAATGAAGCGACAAATTGAGTAAAACTAGCGCCCATCAAATAAATCCTTTTCGATACTTTGAGCAGGGAATCGGAATGGAACAGGGCCATCCGCATCACCTAACAAGAATTGTTGCACTCGAGGGTCAGGATTGTCTCTCAGTTCTTGTGGCGTACCAAAGGCAATGATCTTGCCATCAGCCATCAGGTAGACCCAGTCAGCGATACTCATCACCTCTGGTACATCATGGGAGACAACAATAGAAGTTAGACCTAGCGCTCGATTCAAATTACTGATCAGCTCAACCAATACCCCCATGGTGATTGGGTCCTGACCAACAAACGGTTCATCGTACATAATGAGGTCAGGATCAAGCGCAATAGCGCGCGCCAAAGCAGCCCGGCGCGCCATACCACCAGAGAGTTCACTCGGCATAAGTTTCGCCGCACCACGCAGGCCTACCGCTTCAAGCTTCAGCAATACCATGGTACGAATGAGTTCTTCAGAGAGTTCTGTGTGTTCACGTAAAGGAAAGGCGACGTTATCGAAAACGTTCAAATCCGTGAACAAAGCTCCTGATTGAAATAGCATGCTCATTTTTTTTCGAGCATGGTAAAGCTTCTTACGTGAGAGCGCTGGGATGTTATCGCCATCAAACCAGATCTCACCTTGTTCGGGATACAACTGACCGCCAATTAAGCGTAACAGCGTCGTTTTACCGATTCCCGATGGGCCCATAATGGCCGTCACTTTTCCTTCTGGCACGTGCAGGTCAACGCCATTAAAGATCTTGCGATCGCCTCGTGAAAAAGTGAGATTGTTAACGGTAACTAAATCGTTGTTCGACATACTATCTCTTCTGCTGTTTGTGAGTGGAACTCACAGAGTCGTCAAGCTAACTCAGCCTCGATTGTTTTCAAGATATTACGTCGAGAATATCCTAAAGTGACTTCGGTATACTTATTAGGCTGCAATCATAAGCACATTGAACTTGAATTAAAAGCACTGTTCAATTAAATAAAGCCGACAAAATTCAAGCAATTCTTCATAAAATATGACGAAATCAAAGGAAGGTGTTTAAATCCAACTCTAGATAAGCGGTATCAAATACAACGCGTGTTCGAGCAACAATTAAACACAATTTCGTTACTAACCTTTAATTTATTTGTTGTTTATCTTCCATTTTTGGCTGTGAAAGGTCAAAATTAGCGGTTACTCATTTCACTTATTTTATTACTTAGGAATCATCATGCTCGAAGCCGTAGCGTTGCTTATCGTCGGTCTTGTTATACTTGTTTGGAGTGCGGATAAACTTGTTTTTGGCTCTGCTGCTCTGGCCCGCAACGTCGGTATTTCACCTCTAGTGATCGGCATGACCATTTTGGCGATGGGTTCTTCTGCGCCAGAAATGATGGTTTCTGCAACCGCAGCATGGGACGGTAAAACCGACACAGCTGTCGGTAACGTTCTTGGCTCGAACATCGCCAACATCGCTTTAATTCTTGGTATCACCGCCATCATCAAACCACTTTCCATCAGCTCTGCTGTGGTTCGTCGAGAATTGCCATTGATGATAGCAGTAACCGTGCTGGCTGGTATTTTACTTTGGGATAACCACCTAGGTTTCTACGAAGGCGTATTGCTGTTTGTACTCTTTGCTGCGTTCCTATTTGCCATGTTGCAAATCAGCCGCAAAGAACAAAAAGCGGGTGATGCTTTTGTCGATGAACAAGAATCAGAAGTCCCTGAAGGTGTAAGTAATCCAAAAGCCGTTATGTGGGTTGTAATCGGTCTGATACTTCTACCTTTGGCAGCAAGCATGTTAGTCGACAACGCCGTCATCATTGCAAAACACTTTGGTATGAGTGATCTCGTTATCGGCCTTACTATCATTGCTATCGGCACTAGCCTACCGGAGCTTGCTGCATCTCTAGCAGGCGTTCTAAAGGGCGAAGACGATATGGCTGTGGGTAACATCATCGGTTCAAACGTTTTCAACATTTTGGCGGTAATGGGCCTACCGGGCATCATCAATCCTTCAATGCTAAGTGAATTTGCGATGGGTCGTGACTTTTGGGTTATGCTCGGCGTATCGCTACTGCTTGTGGCAATGTGTCTTGGTAAATCTCGCAGTATCAACCGTTTAGAAGGTTCAATCCTGTTTGTGTGTTTCTTAGGCTACCAAGTGTACCTATTCGCAAACATGGCCGCTTAATAACATAATAAGTAAAGACAAATTGGAGCTCTGATATGTCCACTCAATTTGATTTTCGTGCTGCTGCTAAACAAGTTCTTGATATTGAAGTGACCGCACTTCAACAACTGGACCAGTATTTTGATGCGCAGTTTGAACAAGCTTGCGAATTGATTCTTTCCAATAATGGCAAAGTCGTTGTTATGGGGATGGGCAAATCAGGTCACATTGGCAACAAGATTGCTGCTACCCTTGCAAGTACAGGCACCTCCGCGTTTTTTGTTCACCCTGGTGAAGCTGCGCATGGTGACCTAGGAATGATCAGTGAAGGCGATATCGTCATTGCGATTTCTAACTCTGGTGAGTCTCACGAGATTTTATCTCTATTCCCAGTATTGAAACGTCTGAACATCAAAATTATCAGCATGACAGGCAAGCCTGAGTCGAACATGGCCAAATTGTCGGATATGCATTTGCAAATCACCGTTCCGCAAGAAGCCTGCCCACTTGGTCTTGCACCAACGAGCAGCACAACAGCAACTTTGGTCATGGGCGATGCTCTTGCCGTTGCCCTGCTTCAAGCTCGTGGTTTTTCTGCAGAAGACTTCGCTCTATCACACCCTGGTGGTGCGTTGGGAAGAAAATTGCTGCTCAAGCTGTCTGATATTATGCACTTTGGTAATGCACTACCAAAAGTTGCGCCAGATGCATTGATTCGCGACGCACTTCTTGAGATTTCAGAGAAAGGCTTAGGGATGACCGCGATTGTCGATGAGCACGATGCTATGCTTGGTATATTCACTGATGGTGACTTGCGTCGTACTTTGGATAAACGTATTGATATTCACACCACAGCAATCGGTGAAGTGATGACTCAAAACCCAACAACGGCTCATCCAGAAATGTTAGCTGTCGAGGGTTTGAATCTTATGCAAGATAAAAACATCAATGCTCTGATCTTGTGCGACAACAACAAGATTGTTGGTGCGCTGAATATGCACGATTTGTTGAAAGCGGGTGTGATGTAATCCATCCATCAACGAATGTTTACACAATTTGATTAACAGATTAAGGCAATGGTCAGGGAAGTACTGAGCTAAGATAAAGGCCTTTATTTTATGAGTTTTACTCGCCTTATTTATTTGCTCCTGATCTTCGTTGTCGCATGGTGTGGTTATTATTTGCTGACACCAAAAGGCGATGAAGATATACAGGTTGCACCTAATTTAGAACTGCCTATGTTCAGTGGTACTGGACTAGAAAATATCACTTATGGTGAAAATGGTGTCCGCAGTTACATCATTCGCTCCAACAGCTTGGATCATTACGCCAAGAGTGGAGATACGATTTTTAATAGCCCAACACTGATGGTTTACCGTGAAGGTAGCGTTGTTGAGTGGAAGGTCACTGCAACAAGAGCAGTACTTGATGAAGACCAGATCCTGACGTTATACGACAAAGTTCTCATGCAAAACTTATTGCCTGACGCAAGCTTTGACACCATGGCAACAGACAAGCTGGTCATCAACTTAAGCAATCGTGATTTTAAAGCCGATCAACAAGTAATGTTGGTTGGACCACAATTTGAAACTACCGGAGGCGCAATGCAAGGCAACTTAAAAGCCCACACTGCGACTCTGACAGATGAAGTTCAAGGTCGATATGAAACCGTTACACCTTAGCCTATTGGCATTGGTATTAGCAGCGCCACAAGCGTTGGCACTTAAGTCGGATACGCAACAGCCGGTTTACATTAATTCAGACACCCAGCAGGTGGACATGAAGAGTAACCAGGTGACCTTTAAAGGTGATGTATCTCTTAAGCAAGGTAGCATCAATATCGATGCTGACAGAATTGTTGTAACTCGTGACCCGAAAACGGAAGCGATCAAACAAATTCAAGCATTTGGTAAACCTGCCACTTTCTCTCAATTAATGGACGATGGTAAAACACTCAGTGGTCAAGCTACTGAATTGGATTACCGTATCTCTACTGACGAATTGACCATGAAAGGCCAAGCACAGCTAGCCCAAGACGGTAACACCATCAAGGGCTCATCAATTCGCTACCAAATTGGTCAACAGAAGCTTGTTGCTGACAGCTCGAAGAATGAGCGCGTTACCACCATCCTGCAACCGAACCAAATCGAGAACTAATATGCCAGTACTGAGCGCAAAGAATCTTGCTAAAAGCTACAAGAAACGCAAGGTCGTTACGGACGTGAGCCTCGAAGTCGAGTCTGGTCAAATTGTGGGACTGTTGGGTCCAAACGGCGCAGGTAAAACCACATCGTTTTACATGATTGTCGGCTTGGTACCTCGTGATGAAGGCATCATCACTATCGACGATCAAGACATCAGTATCCTACCGATGCACAGTCGCTCGCGCCTAGGTATCGGCTACTTGCCACAAGAAGCTTCCATATTCCGTAAGTTATCGGTTGAAGACAACATCATGGCCGTCCTAGAAACTCGCCAAGAGTTAACTCGAGAAGAGCGCCAAGATAAGCTTGAAGATTTATTGGAAGAATTCCACATACAGCACATACGCACCAGTGCGGGTATGGCACTATCAGGTGGTGAACGCCGCCGTGTAGAAATCGCTCGTGCATTGGCAGCAAACCCTCAGTTTATTTTGTTGGATGAACCGTTCGCGGGTGTTGACCCAATTTCGGTTAACGACATCAAAAAAATCATTGAACACTTGCGCGATCGCGGTCTTGGTGTGTTAGTCACTGACCATAACGTTCGTGAAACCTTGGACGTTTGTGAAAAAGCCTATATCGTAAGTCAAGGACACCTTATTGCTTCAGGAACTCCAGATGAGGTTCTCAATAACGAGCAGGTGAAACAAGTTTATCTCGGTGAACAATTCCGTCTATGATTACATTAGGAACGGTAAGATTCTGAGCATTACAAGGTAAGTAACACTGAATGAAACCTTCATTACAACTCAAGCTAGGTCAACAGTTAGCCATGACGCCGCAGCTACAACAAGCGATTCGTTTGTTGCAATTGTCGACGCTCGACCTTCAACAGGAAATCCAAGAAGCCTTGGACTCCAACCCTTTATTGGAAGTTGAAGAAGGCCAAGAAGAACCTCAAGCAAATGGTGAAGACAAATCAGCACTCGATGCTGCAGACAACAGTGCCAATGAAACTGCCGAGATTGATGTTCCTGATAGCTCAGACGTGATTGAAAAATCTGAAATCAGCTCTGAGCTAGAAATCGACACCACTTGGGACGATGTATACAGCGCGAACACTGGCTGCACAGGCTTAGCGCTTGATGACGATATGCCGGTCTATCAAGGTGAAACCACTGAATCGCTGCACGATTACCTGATGTGGCAGTTAGACTTAACGCCATTTAGCGAAACCGACCGCACCATCGCGTTAGCCATCATTGATGCGGTTGACGACTACGGTTACCTCACGCTCTCTCCAGAAGAAATTCATGAAAGCTTCGACAACGAAGATGTTGAACTTGATGAAATCGAAGCCGTTCGCAAACGCATTCAACAATTTGACCCCCTTGGCGTTGCCTCTCGCAACCTTCAAGAATGTCTATTACTGCAATTAGCGACCTTCCCAGAAGATACACCGTGGCTCGCTGAAGCGAAAATGGTGCTGAGCGATCATATCGATCATCTTGGTAATCGCGATTACAAGCTCGTCATCAAAGAGACCAAACTGAAAGAAGCAGACCTACGTGAAGTGTTAAAGCTGATTCAGCAATTGGACCCTCGACCTGGCAGCCGTATTACTCCAGATGATACCGAATACGTTATTCCTGACGTTTCCGTTTTTAAAGATCATGGCAAATGGACGGTTTCTATTAATCCTGACAGCATCCCAAAACTAAAAGTAAATCAACAATATGCGCAACTGGGCAAAGGCAACAGTGCCGATAGCCAGTATATTCGCAGCAATTTGCAAGAGGCAAAATGGCTGATTAAGAGCCTAGAAAGCAGAAACGAGACGCTTCTCAAAGTTGCAAGATGTATTGTTGAACATCAACAAGATTTCTTCGAGTATGGTGAAGAAGCCATGAAACCAATGGTACTTAACGATGTAGCATTGGCAGTAGACATGCATGAATCCACGATTTCTCGTGTAACTACACAGAAGTTCATGCACACACCACGTGGCATTTTTGAATTGAAGTACTTCTTCTCTAGTCATGTCAGTACAGACAATGGCGGAGAATGTTCGTCCACAGCAATTCGCGCGCTCATCAAAAAGTTGGTCGCAGCGGAAAATACCGCTAAACCATTGAGTGACAGCAAGATTGCTGCTCTTCTGGCTGACCAAGGGATTCAAGTCGCAAGACGTACGATCGCGAAGTATCGTGAATCCTTGGGTATCGCCCCTTCAAGTCAGCGTAAACGCCTACTTTAAGGCACCAACTGAAAAGGAAAGTCTATGCAAATCAATATTCAAGGCCATCACGTTGATCTTACCGATTCAATGCAAGACTATGTTCAATCAAAGTTTCAGAAGCTCGATAGATTCTTCGACCATATAAACCAAATACAAGTTGTACTAAAAGTTGAAAAACTTAACCAAATCGCGGAAGCTACGCTTCACATAAATCAGGGCGAAATCCACGCGTCATCGAATGACGAAAGTATGTATGCAGCAATTGATTCGCTGGTGGATAAATTAGTTCGTCAACTTAACAAGCACAAAGAAAAACTAAACAGTCATTAATCATGCAATTGAGCGAGATACTGTCACTGGACTGCACCAAAAGTGCAGTCCATTGTACAAGTAAGAAACGAGCCCTAGAGATGATCAGCCAAATTGTTGCTGAAAACACGGGCCAAGATTCAACCGAACTGTTTGAGTGTATGCTCAGCAGAGAAAAGATGGGTAGTACGGGTATCGGCAACGGTATTGCTATCCCTCACGCAAGAATGTCATCCAGCGATAAAGCCATTGCCGTATTACTTCAATGTGATGAAGCGATTGAGTTTGATGCGATCGACAACCGACCTGTAGACCTTCTCTTTGCGCTTCTGGTTCCAGAAGAACAGTGCAAAGAACACCTCAAAACACTATCCTCTATGGCTGAACGCTTGAGCGACAAGCAAGTGTTAAAAATGCTGCGCAAAGCTCAGAGCGATGAAGAACTCTACGACATTATGATTCATCAGTAATCGAGGCGATCACCATGCGATTAATTGTTGTTAGCGGGCACTCCGGTGCCGGGAAGAGTGTTGCCCTGCGCGTACTTGAGGACTTAGGGTATTACTGCGTAGACAACCTACCAGTTAACTTGCTTGATGCGTTTGTAAAGTCGGTATCCGACAGTAAACAGAACGTTGCCGTAAGTATCGATATTCGAAATATCCCAAAGAAACTCAAAGAGCTGAACACCACTCTCGAAAAACTCAAAACTGAGTTAGACGTAACGGTGCTGTTCTTAGATGCGAACAAAGAGACCTTACTCAAACGCTACAGCGAAACCAGACGGATCCATCCGCTGTCGCTTGGCGCTCAATCCTTATCTCTTGATCAAGCCATTGAGTTAGAGCACGAGATACTGATGCCCTTAAAAGCACACGCGGACTTAGTGCTTAACAGCAGTGGTCAATCCCTGCATGACTTGAGCGAAACCGTACGTATGCGCGTTGAAGGGCGAGATCGAAAAGATCTGGTGATGGTATTCGAATCCTTCGGTTTCAAATATGGACTACCCTCTGATGCCGATTACGTGTTTGATGTGCGCTTCTTGCCAAACCCGCATTGGGAACCAGCATTGCGCCCTCTTACAGGTCTAGATGCCCCGATTGGAGCCTTCCTAGAGCAACATCAATCTGTACTCGATCTTAAGTATCAAATTGAAAGTTTTATCGAGACTTGGTTGCCTCTGCTAGAAAAAAACAATCGCAGTTACTTAACTGTCGCGATTGGTTGTACTGGTGGTAAACATCGCTCAGTGTATCTCACGCAAAAAATTGGTGAGTTCTTCGCTGACAAAGGCCATCAGGTACAAATTCGCCACACTTCATTGGAAAAAAACGTTAAGGAATAACGGTGGAATTAAGTCGTAAGGTATTGATCCAAAACCGCTTAGGGCTTCACGCTCGCGCTGCGGTAAAACTGGTCGAACTGGCACAAAGCTACGATGCGATCATTACGATCGACAACGAAGAAGATAAAACAGCCACCGCTGATAGCGTTATGGGGCTATTAATGCTTGAGTCCGCCCAAGGGCAATACGTGACGATCCACGCCACTGGCGATCAATCAGAGCAAGCCCTTGATGCGGTTTGTCATTTGATTGAAGATAAGTTTGATGAAGGCGAGTGATTCACTCGCTTTTTTTATTTTTAACACCCAAATATTCCACATCGCTTCCCCTTCCTACTTAACCTGAACTCGGGATAAA
>NZ_MDAW01000154.1:0-92224 GCF_002875385.1 Vibrio sp. 10N.222.52.B12
CCTATTTTAGGACTAGACAGACAGGTTACTATTATAGGTAGTAACGAGCACCAAGTGCCCATTTGTCGTCTGTCTTACGATCGTTAGCATCGTTTAGGTCGAACTGGTAACCAGCGTAACCAACAAACTTAGAAGTGAAGTTGTATTCTGCTTGAACAGCCATCTCTTCACGTGCAGTTTCAGTTTTGCTGCGGTTAAACTCTTTACCTTCAACCATTTCGTAGTTGATGCTTAGGTTTAGGCTGCTTGGCAGAGCGTATGCTAGTAGCGCTTCGTACGCATCACTGTCTACAAGGCGAGCGCCGTTTGTGCCGAAGTTCATGTTCTCGTTTGAACCGTATACTGCTGCTACGTATAGGCCTTGACCGTATGAACCGTAAGATGCAGATACTAGGTGAGATTCAGCTGACTCTGAACGTAGACCTTGGTTGATATCGCCACCGTTGTACGTGTAACCGATTTTCGCACCCATGATTGAGTATGAAAGAGCTACTTGTAGACGATCATCGTAGTCTGCGCCGCCAACAATTTGGTTGTTCTCGTCACGAGCGAACTCGTCTTTAGAACCTTGCCAACCTAGACCGAAGTTGATTGCACCAGCTTCACCTAGCTCGATTGCATTGCGGTAAGAAAGCATCTTGTCCGCACGACCAGTACCTAGGTTACCGTGGTCATCGTAGATAAAGTCGTTCGCAAACGCGATTGGCATATCAGCAACACCAGCTACGTCGTAGTAAGGTGCCCATTGAGTACCACCAACTGCACGGCCGTATACGTCGTGAGTTAGGCCTAGGTAGCCAAGACGAGTAGTGAATGTTTCTTCACCGCCGTCTAGGTAGTTTAGAGCCCACTCACCACGAGCGTCAGCTGTGAAGCCGTTGCCTAGATCTTGAGTTGCTGTGAAGTTGATACGTGGAGAGTTAGTACCTACATCTGTGTCGCCTTGCTCAGAACCGTTTAGGTTAACTGAAACGTGACCACCGATAGAGAAAGTAGTGCCGTCGTTGTTGTAAAGCTCCACTGCTACTGCTTGTGTACCAAATGTTGCTGCTGCGATCGCTGCTGCTAGGAATTTTTTGTTCATTATAAAATCCGTGTATTTATGCATTAGTTTATAAGTCAGTCTTATACAAAAGTGGATTGGGGCATCTCTTCCACCAATGTCGCGTCACTTTTGCTTAACAACTGCTAATCAATGTATTTCAGAAGTTCCCAAGAGCAGAGTGAAAAGATGTAATAAAAAAGAAAAATGGCAAACGTTTAGCTCGAATCAATACACAAATTTGGAAAACAACACCTAAAAACAGAAACATTTTGTTACATATATGAAGAAACACCAAGCATAATTTATTGTTAAACGGTCAGATAGTCGAATATTTAAGAAACCCAATGTTACATTTCGGGTAAAGAAATATGATTAGGAACTTTTTTAAAAACACACTGTCAATTAGGTAAGACAGAAACATCAAAAAAGATAAAAAGCCCTTTCCTCTTATTTTCATGAATAGGAGCGCATTCATGCATTTGAAATAAAAATGCAATGGAATCATAACTTAACAGAAATCTATCTTTCATTTTCGCGGTTTACCTTAAGCGTCATCGACACAAATCGAGCAAGTAAGCTCATCGATTACAACTAGGGTAATAAGAAAATGAAAAAGGCAGCACTAACTACCGCGATTCTAACAGCATTGGTATCAGCACCATCATTTGCAGCAACCGTGTATAAAGACGACGGGACTGAATTGAAAGTTGGCGGTCGCGTGGAGTTTCGTGGCGACTTCATCGGTTCTGACGGTGCAGAAGTTGACGGTACTATGGAAGATGCATCTCGTGCACGTCTAAATCTAAAAGGTAAAACAGATATCGGTAATGGCCTATCTGCTTTTGGTGTTTACGAAGCTGAACAAAAAACAGGTAAAAGCGAGTTTAAAAACCGTTACATGTACGCTGGTGTAAGTGCTGATGCAGGTGATTTTTCGGTAGGTCGCCAAGACATGGCTGCTGTTATCATCTCTGATATGACGGATATCACTGAGTTCTCAGGTGTTCAACAAGTTATTGATTCATCCTCTGATAAGCAAGACAGCGTATTCGCTTACCGTGGCGAATTTGATGCTCTACAAGTTCAAGCAACTTACCAAGCCAACTCTGGTGACAGCCAAGACAAATACGGCATCTCTGGCCTTTATTCTCTACCAGTGGGCCTAGACCTAGGTCTTGCTTACTCTGGTGGCGATGTAGATAAAGATAACTCTGAAGACCAAATTCTTGGTGGTATCGCCTACTCTCTTGAAAACTTATACCTTGCAGGAACTTACTCTCAAGGTGCCATTGATGACTCTGAAGACTTTACCGCTTACGAGCTTGTAGCAAGCTACAAATTAGCAAGTAAGTTTACTGTTGCTGGCCTATACACTTTCCAAGAGAACGATCCAAATGGCGCAGCAAAATATGACGCGGTTGATGGTTTTGAGCTGGTTGGTTACTACAAACTTAACAGCAACTTCCGTACTTACCTTTCTTACTACATGAACCAGCTGGATGAAGAAAAGAATGGAGAAGGCAAGGTAACTGAAGGTGAAGACACACTACGTCTAGGCGTACGTTACGACTTCTAATAAAAACTTGTCCTAATAGCGAGTCTTTTGGCCGGCACTCTTGTGTCGGCTTTTTTGATCGTACTCACTAACCTGCCCTCTTTTAATGCACCTAATCCCGAAGTTAGTGCATTCCCTCTAGGCTTTCTCAAGCTATATTCATCTAGGCCTTTAAAATCAACCAATTAAAAGTTGGCACACTAGCTGCAATAACTAAATCGAGCAAATGCATGGCAGCGTTTGTGCTTCTCGTTCTTCGTACCTACTTCGGTAGGCACGTCCTTTAAATTGGTAATGTCGCCTCCCTCTGGGAGGCATTTTTTTATTGGCTACCCTATGAATAGAACGTATGATTCTGGCCATTCTTTAAAAACGGAAATATCCAATTGAATCATCATCCTGTCCAAGGTGCATCTTGGATGCTCACCGCGGGTTTAGCATTCGCCGTCGTTAATAGTTTTGCTCAAGTTGCGAGTATACACTTTGGAGTGTCGTCCACGACCTTTGCGTTATTCCAATACGCGATCGCCTTTTTTGCGATCTTGCCTTATTTACGCACCCTAGGCATTCGTCAATCACTGCGCACAAACCACTTTGGTTGGCACGCTCTACGTATTTTCCTTGCCGTTATCGGGATCCAACTATGGCTGTGGGCACTCGCGTATCCAGTGCCAATTTGGCAAGGTATTGCGTTGTTAATGACCTCGCCTTTGTTTGCTACTATAGGCTCAGGTCTGATACTTAAAGAGAAAGTTGGGGTGGCGCGTTGGATCGCTACCTTAACTGGCTTTATTGGCGCAATGATCATCCTTGAGCCTTGGTCTGACTCTTTTACCTGGGCGACACTGTTGCCAGTTGGCGCTGCTTTTTTCTGGGCTTCTTACTCTCTGATGGTGAAAAAATTATCAGTCAATGATCCACCGTCAACAATGGTGGTTTATCTACTGTTATTGATCACACCATTTAATATCATGCTTGCGGTGCCAACATTCGTGATGCCAGAAGGGTGGGATGTTTGGGGTATTCTCATTGCGGCTGGCGTGTTAACCGCCTTAGCTCAATGGGCGGTCGTAAAAGCTTATGCCGTAGCAGATGCATCTTTCGTTCAACCTTTTGACCACGCGAAATTACCACTTAATGTCTTTGCCGGTTGGTTAGTGTTCAGCTGGGTTCCACCAGGTCGATTATGGTTGGGTGCCGCGATTATCGTTGGCTCAATTGCTTTCATCACTCATTGGGAAGCAAAAAAAAGAAAGTAAATTGAAAGAATTTCTTTGGTTTTGAGTTCTATATTTTCAGGAAAGGAAATGAGGATTATCGTATGACACAGCCAATCAAAATGACACTTTATCGTTGGGCAGGCAGCTGGGGACCATTCAAGGTTAATATTCCATGTGGCGAATGCACCCTAACTAAAGACATTCTTGCCGATACTTTTGAAAACGAATTAGCGGGTGTCCCCGTAGAGCTAGAAGTGAAAGATTGGCTATCCCATTGGTGGGAACCACTAAAACTTGGTGCTTGGCACGCCCCTATCCTAGTTGTTGAAGGAAAAGTCGTCAGCCAAGGGGAAGCGCTAAACCGAGGCGTGCTTGTTCAATCAGTTATTGCTGAGTGGACTAAACGCGATCAACTTAAAGGCAATATTGTCTACGGCAAAGCGACGTGTCCTTACTGCGTTAAAGCCAAAAATTTGCTGGATGAGACGGGTATAGAATACACATACTATGACGTCGTCAAAGACAGTGCAGCCCTTTACCGAATGATACCTGAAGTGAAAGCCATCATTGGCGAGAAAACACCTGTAACGGTGCCGCAAATTTGGTTAGATGGAGAGTACATAGGAGGCGCAGACAACTTGGAAAAGTGGTTAGCGGAAAAGGGATTAGATAAAGTGCCTAACAACGTTGTTGAGATCCCAAGTCAAAGCGCATAATTATCACCTAGCAGAAACACGACATCTCTAACAAAGCAAAAAGCCCTGATATCAAATCAGGGCTTTTCCTATTAATTCGCTAGCTTTTTCATTACTCGAGCAAACATTGAAGGTTTCTTCTTCTTTGTTTTACCGTAAAGCGCTTTGTGCATCGCGTCTTTTGCGATCATTTGACCAATGTAAACGCCACCAAGTTCGTAACCCATGACCTTCTCCTAAGAAGTAATTGACTGGTTTATGTTGTAATTTTACACCACAAATCACCAAAAACAAGATAAAGATCACAAAATAATTGTAATTTAATTACAAGAAATTTAATCCTAGCGAATCAAAAAAGTGATTAACGCTTGGGCTGTTGGTACGTTTTGCCTGCTGCTTTGTAAGTATCTTTTTGTTTAATTTCAAAGAAAGTTTCAAAGAACCAAGCCGCAAATTTGATCAGGTGATCGCCTTCATTCATGACATGCTCAACAAATTCTTTCTCTTCACCAGACTCGTCAGCTTGGAAGGTAATGTGGTAAATACGTTTTTCACCATCGACCTCCGCAAGGCCAAATTGACCACTTAGTGATTCCGCTGCTTTAGCGACCTCTTCTTCTTCAGATGCTTTTAGTAGTTCAAGAGCCTGAGGCAAGTTCTCTTTTTCACCAATTTCTTTTAATAGCGCTTCAAATTCGTTTTGTTGCATGGGTTCACCTAACGATTAACGGGCGTTTTCCTCGCACAACGCTTTTGAGTCAGCATCTGCGAGCCTAATTTGCTGCGCATTTTAGAAAGGAGCACGTAAGCTTGCAAGCAGATTCAACGCGAGCTTTCTGGTTGAGCCAAACCACTGGTAGGCGTCTGAATTTGACTCAGTGCCAAAACAACACAGCTTAATCCTGCAATCAACACATAGAAGACACCTAATTGATATTGGCTCGTTACCCAATACTCCACCAAATATCCGCCAAACAAACCTGCGAGACACATTTGTATCGACCCAGATAATGCAGAAACCGCGCCTGCTTGTTGTTTGTGTGGGGATAACAACAAACTGATTGAAACCGGGAACGACATTCCTTGCGCAAAACTCAAGCAAGTGAAGGCAACTAATAGTGACGTAACCGTAAATGGTAAAATCAGTAGCATCACTCCTGATGCAGCAACGACAACAAAACTCATCAATAGGATCTGCTGCTCTTTGTAGCGCGAATTGATGAAGTTAAGCACCAAACTACCTATTAACAACCCTGCTGAAGGGACAATCATCAACGAGCCATAGTCTGCAGCAGTTAATCCAAGCTCTTGCTGCATCAAAAATGGATATAAGGACAACGTCACCAGAGCAGAAAGATAACTGAGCCAGTTGTAGCTCGCACTGCCAACCACTTGTTTATTAGTCAACAGCGTTAAGTAATTCAATATGACTCGTTTAGGTTCAAAACGGCGCTTGGGATAAGGCAATGTTTCTGGAAGAACGATTAAGCCCAGCGTAAAAATCGCGATTAAGTAAAACAATACGAAGACAAACACCGCATGCCAACTTAAATGATAAGCGATCCAACCACCAAACAAAGGCGCAACTATCGGCATCACTGATGCTGTGACCGAAATATAGGAAAGGGCCTTGGTCAGTTGTGAGCCATCGTAACTGTCTCGTAATACTGAGCGCCCAAGAACAGAGGCGCTTCCCGCACCTAAACCTTGTAATAGCCTTCCAGCTTCCAAAGCGACAATATGGTCTGCAAACGCAATACATATGACCGTACCTACGAGATAAATGCTTTGACCAAGAATGAATACTGGCCTACGCCCTATTGAGTCGGATAGTGGGCCATAAAAAAGCTGAGAGACACCAAAGCCAACAAGGAATAACGTGACAAGGTTTTGAATCGCATGCTGCGGAAGCTCAAGGTCATGTCCGATCATTGGCAAAGATGGAAGATAAATGCTGACGCCAACTTGACCGGTCGCGATGATCATCATCGCCAATAATAATGGTGTTTTACGCAATATACCCTCCTTACATCATGACAGTTTCACGACAGACAGTGTATATTTGTTACTCAAAGATGATAATCAACCAAAATGGAAAAGAATTATTTCCTATGGGGATAGAATAAAATGGATTGGATTCAAAGTGTCAATAGCTATATTCGTGTAGTAGAAGAAGGAAGCTTCAATGCGGCAGCCAGAAAGCTCAATACCACCAGCTCAGCCATTAGTAAGCGTATCCAGTGGCTAGAAGATAAGATCGGTGTACAACTACTCAAGCGAACAACACGCTCCATCAGCCAAACAGAAGCTGGCGCCCTATTCTACGAACGAGCCAAAGTACAGCTAGACTCTTGGCAATCTGTGCTAGACGAAACACGCTCAGTGAATCAATCTCCAGCAGGCTTACTTAAGATTGGAGCAACGCTGGCCGTTGGCTCTAAGTTCCTTGTTCATTATCTGGACGATTTTCTTGAAAAATACCCCGACATTAAACTTCAACTTATCACCACGCTACCAGGTCAAATCCCCGAACTGAGCTTGGATTTATTCATCAGCAGGGAGTTGGAACATCTCAATTCTTTAAGTTTTAAAGCAACGCCATTGTTCGAACACAAAGCCCAGTTTTATGCCGCGCCTAGTTACCTTGAAAAACACGGAACGCCACAAACGGTTGAAGAACTATCACAACATAACATGTTGATTTGGGGTGAAAAGCCAACAAGAGAGCTCAAAACCAACCGTGGAAAGCGTATTAGCCTTTCAGGAAATTTCGCGACCACGAACCCTGAAGCTCTTTTCCATGGCGCTAAACGCGGAATGGGAATTTTACTGTCCAATAATGTGATGATCAAAGAAGAGCTTAAGTCCGGAGCATTAATACCGATACTTCCTGATGTCACTGCTGATGAGGCGACGGTCTACGCTTACTATCCAAAACTGGATTATCAACACACCCGAACTCAGCTGTTTCTCGACTACCTTAAATCACGCTTAGATGAAGAAAAACGCGCCTAAGCTACTCACTCTTTGATAACAAAGATAGTAGAGAGTCACAAGAGGCGCGTTGGTCTGTCGTGAATGTTTTGAGTGATATGATAAGACGTTATAACGTTGCTTATTAAAAACAAATCACAACGTCTAATCATGCAAAAACCATCTGCTAACTTACAATCCTAAGCACTTCGAGATTTCAACAAAAGAAAGATAAAGTAGCTGCCTCCGATAATCGAAACTAACGTACCTGCAGCAAGTTGAGCGGGGAACACCACAACTTGCCCTAGCCAATCAGCAAACAACATTAGGGCTGCACCGATTAAGAAAGACAATAAGATCTGCTCTCGAACCAAGCGAGCACCAACCATAGCTGCAATATGTGGAGCCAGTAGGCCAACAAAAGCGACCGGCCCCATGGTGGTTGTGACCATCGAACATAAAATCGCGACGATACACAATAGAGCCACATAGGCGATGTTGATGTTCAGCCCTCTTGCACTTGCAAACTGGCGACCAGTAGCAATTAATGTCACCCAACGGCTCAACAGTAAAGCAACACCAATACAAACGGTTATCACGATAGACATGATCGTTGCTGCATCAGGTTCAACACGATACGTAGAGCCTGCCAACCAAGCCAACAAGGTGTACTTCCCTTCCCCTACTCGCGTTAAAGAGAATTGCACTAAAGCCTCCAACACTGTGGTCAGCGAGATACCCGTCAGGATAAGAATCGAGGGTGCAAACTGATGCTTCTTACCGAGGAACAACAGCAAACACAGTGCAACAGCGCTGCCCAAAAACGCAATCCACGGGCTTAGTGAATGAATCGAGTATCCCATAAACAGGCTACTGAAAATCAACGCTAAAACAGCACCCGCCGACACACCGAGGATGTCTGGGCTCGCAAGTGGGTTGTAAACCAACCGTTGTAAAATCACACCAGCGACAGCGAGACCGCCACCAGCAAATATCGCAGTTAACATTCTAGGCCAGCGAATAGACCACTCAAACGCATCTGGGATAATGAAATAACTCATATCTGAAGAAGGTTGTGACAATGCACTTAACGCCAGTAAACCGGAAATCATCGCACCCAACAAGAAATAAGCCAAAGGTGAAATAGACTTTGGCCCTTTAGGCATCGAGAAGAAGAGCTGATCTTGGGCCGACATCTGCTTGCGAGCAATAATGATCAAAGCTGGAGCACCAATCACCGCGGTTGCCGTTCCTGTTGGAATCATATCCAAAGACCATTGCGCTAAGAAAATCGCCAAGCTGTCGGTCATACAAAGCAATAGCACACCTAATACGCAGCTAGCGATGAGCTCAGATTTTGCCTTTAAGAACCCCAAATGTCTCGCGATGTTTGGTGCAATCAAACCAATAAAGCTGATCACACCTACCGAGGTGATCGACACGGAAACTAGCCAAACACCAATCGCCATGAGTACAAAGAAGGTCGTACCGATGTTAAGACCACGTGCAGCAGCCCCTTCTGTACCAATTGAAAGCAGAGTCAAAACTCTTGGAGCCAACAGGAAAATAGCAAAGATTGGCAGTAACTTAGGCATCAGCCAAAGCACTTGTTCCCAACCGTTCTGTCCGAGATCACCCGCTCCCCAAACAAACAAGTTTTGCGCATATTGGTCGTTAAGCAAAATAATCGCAGTTGCGAATGCACCTAGCAGTAAGTTAACCGCCATACCTGCCAAAACAATTGGCAAGCCGCTCATGTTTTTGATGCCAACAATAGAAACAATCAGTCCCATTGCAAGCAGCGCGCCTATCAGCGCAAACCAAACCGAATATTGCGCAACCAACATTGGCGCGACCACGTTCAGGATGACCAGACCAAGCCACGCCCCTGATGATGTACCTAAGGTAAGCGGAGACATCATGCGATTTTGCGTTAATTGTTGAAACAAGCTACCTATGGTACCGAGTGTTCCACCAACCAAAATCGCCATCACCAAACGAGGCAAGTTAACATAGACTAACGCCATCAACTCAAATGAATCATCGACCATTTTATTGAATGTAGCGATGTCACTGATCTGTGAGACTTGTTGGAACAACTCTCCAACAGGACCAAATTCTGACTGGCCTAACCATAAATGAACAAGAGCGGTGAGCAATAGCACCGCCCCCATCATGAACCCACTGGATCTCATTACTGCTCCGCTAGCATCAACAACGATTGCGCCATGGCTTCAGCGTTATACAAAATAGACATAGCACCGCCGTAGCTCCAACTCGCTGCTACTGGGCTAAATTGACCATTGCGAACGAAAGGCATGCTCTTCCAGACCGGAGAACGCTCTAACTTGTCTTGATACGGGAAAGGTTCAAAGTAAAGTGCAATGCCGTTCTTCACCTTCTTAAGTTCAGTCATACGCTTTTGACTGATCCCCCACTGACTCGCCGGAAGATCCAACGCATTTTCAAAACCTAGCTGCTCAAGCGCGTATTGCGGAATCGAGTTATCGCCGTAAATGTAAACCGACGTGGTGCTCGCAAAACGGAAAGAAGTGACTTTTGGCTTGTCTCCCGGGTACGCTTTATCTAATTCAGCCTTAAGAACCTCAAGACGCTGATCCATCGCAGCCAGTTTCTTGTTCGCTTGCTCTTCTTTACCAAGCAATTGGCCTATCTTCTTGAAGTTATCGATAGCTGCCGCCGCATTACTGTGCTCTTCACTGTACGTTTGGTAGTAAAGTACTGGCGCGATTTCTGAAAGTCGCTCCTGAAGATCTTTCTGAGGTGAAGCGATAAGAATTACATCTGGGTTTAGCTTCTTCAAAGCAGAAAAGTTAGGCTCAGTTCGAGTGCCAATGTCCGCCACGCCTTCTGGAATCGCAGGTTGAACAACCCAATCGCTATACCCTGCAATATCAGGTACTGCTACTGGAGTTACACCGAGTTCAATCACTTGCTCAGCGACGTCCCAGTTAAGCGCTGCTACTCTGACAGGTTGAGCTTCAAGTGTTTTAATCCCCTCACTGTCTTCTACTTTGAAATCCGCCATCGCATTAAACGATAAAGCACTCGCTAACATCGTTAGAACGAGTTTTGTATTCAACTTTTTTACTTTAGAAAAATGGGAAGCGATTGATTTTAAGCTCATATATTTGCCTACTTCATCTAAATTCGAGATTTCTACAAACGACAAAAGCAGCCCAGAAAAGGCTGCTTTAGCAGTGATATTCCTAACTTAGTTAGAACTCATAGTTCACACTAAGCTCGATAGATTGCTCGGCACCAAACCAGCAGTTCGATTGGTCATAACACGCGTAATATTCTTCGTTGAAGATATTGTTCACGGCTAGGTTAGCTGTCGCGCCAGATAGCGTTTCACTTGCTTCACCCAGATCATAGCCAACAGATAAATCGACTAAAGTGTATGAAGGAACTTTCCCTTGTGTATTACTCGCATCCATTTGCATCTCACCAACGTAACGAGCACCTACGCTAAATCGAGAGCCCGCTAACATGCCGTTAAATACGTTGTAGTTAGCCCACATATTAGCTGTGTGCTCAGGTACATAGATTGGCGTCGTACCTTCTAAACCGTTGCTAGAGTCTTCGGTAATTTCCATATCGACATACGTGTATGAAGCCGCAATATCAAAGTTTTCTGTCGCAAACCAACGTCCTGATAGTTCAGCACCCTGCGACACTACTTCACCGACTTGGATTCTAGGGCCATAAACGTCGTTAGGATCGGTCATCAACATGTCTTGCTTAACAATATGGAATAAAGAAACTGTTGCTTCTTTGGACATATCGTCAGACAGGTATTTCACACCAATCTCTGCTTGTTGTGCCGTCTCTGGGTCGAATTCATTACCGGCTTTATCAACATCTGGAGCTGGTTCAAAACTCGTCGCGTAACTTGCGAATGGTGCAAGCCCATTGTCAAACTGATACAAGCCACCTAAACGGTAAGTAAATTGCTTATGATCAGACTCATGGGCGTAGTAATCACTCTCTGATTTGTAGTGGTCAAATCGTCCACCTGCAATCAGCACCAATGCGTCTAGACGAATTTGGTCTTGAACATAAAAACCCAACTGACTTGACGTCGTATCATCCAGATATTCACCCGTCTTAGTCACATCACTGCGGTCTAGTAGATCATTGTTCGGATTCAATGGATCAAAGCTATTAAACCCGCTGCCATTCGCACTATACGATGAGTAGTTAACATTACCGTCTAGATCTTGGTAATCGATACCAAGCAACAAGTTATGCTCTACCGAGCCAACATCCACAATACCGCTCAATTGGTTATCAATAACAAACCCTTTAAAGCTCTCATCGGTAGAGTACAAGTAACGATCCAGCTGATTAGGTGTGCTTGGGTCGTAACTCACATGATAAGTGTTCTCTTGGTATAAAGAAGCATCGGTATAGCGAGCATTCTGTAGGAATGTCCAATTGCTATTAAACTCATGGTTGATTTTATAGCCGACCATAAGAACTTCACGCTCAAACTTGCTCCAGTTCTTGTCACCCATAGAAACCGATGGATCGCTTGCTTTCAACACGTCTAGTGGCATTGACGAGTTGATACCCATTGAAGGATCATTTTGGTAGTAAAGGTTAAAGTTGATTAGTGTGCTGTCCGTTACCTGCCAGTCCACTGAAGGTGCAATGAGGTATCGTTCTTCTTCTGCATTATCAACTTGGCTATCTTGTTTGCGAGCAAGTGCGATCAAACGGTAAGAAAAATCACTGTTACCAAACTGGCCTGTTGTGTCGATAGAAGCTTCTTGTAGATTGCGAGAGCCTGTTGCTACGCCAACCTTAGTCGATGATTCGGTTTGCGGGGCTTTAGCAATCATGTTCACCATACCACCCGGTGGCATCGCACCATAAAGCACAGAGGTTGGTCCTTTAAATACCTCTACTTGCTGCATCGCAATCGGATCAATCTGCGGTTGTAGGTTCCAACCATTCAAGAATTGAAGTGAAAGGCCATCGTAGTAGTTAACGTTATTAGTATTAAAACCACGAATAGAGTAAGAATCAAACATTGCTACCGAGCCACCTCGGTTTTCAGTTACAACACCCGGTGCATAACGAAGGGCTTGATTCAAAGATTGAACACCTCGTTGCTCTAACTGTTCTTCATCAATAACGGTAATACCTTGAGGCGTTTCTTCTGGCTCAAGAGCCGACTTAGTCGCGGTATTACGATAAGCTTTCCCCAAAACAGTGATAGTTTCGATATTCGAATCTGTCGCTGAAACGGCTTCTTCCGCCAAAGCTTGCGCTGAAAATGCAGTCAACAAAGCGACTGCCAATGATGAATACTTAAAACGAGTGTGAGTGGTCATAATTCCCTCGGTACCAATGCTTAATATAAACAATAATAAATCTCATTTGCATTGTATGTATCTATAAATGGGATAATTAACAATTTGGTGCAAGTTCAAAAAGAACTTGGCCTATTTTGAGTAAAACTAAGACAGTTGCTCATTAAAAGCACAATTAGCCCTATTAAACGAGAGGCTCTGTAGAGAGTGCGTTAGGTGGGATATGACTACGATTTAATAATAGGAACCCAGTATTCCATTACCGCATCAGTCGAATGAGCTCGATAACCCAAGGGATACACTTCAAGCTCATAGCCATCGATGGCTCGATAACCAGAACTTGGCAACCAGTTAAGAACAAACCAGCTTAGAGTATGTCGAAGATTCTCAATAGGACCGCAATGTTTCACTACAGCGTAGGTTTGCTTTGGAATGGTTAATACGTCTAACTTATCAGAGATAATGCTCGGCAATTGAGGAATTGAAATCTCATCATTGAGCTCTACTCCCGCCCAATAGTGAATATTGGTACCATCAAAGCAAGACTGAGTAAGGTCAATAACACCAATAAACTGAAGTGCGTTATCGTCTGGCAAGCTCACTTCGTCTTCCAAGCGCGACCACAATTGAGGGACTTTCTCTGCAAAATCTTGTGTCAGTGAAAATAAGCCACTTATTTCTGAGGTAATACCTTTAACAAGGAATGACTCTCTCTCATCAATGCGTACCTCAACAAAACTGAGTGGACCGTTATCAGCAGCGCTTACCGTTTCAGATACTTGTATCGGTTTTCTAAGCCCTGCTCTTTTGCCCGCTTTTCTATACTGACTGGGGCTGGAGCCAAACATCTGCTTAAAAGAACGACTAAAGCTAATTTCTGAATTGAATCCGAGTTCAAGTGCGATATCGATCACTCGCTTTTTGCTGTCCAACAGTTCTTCAGCCGCTTGACTTAGCTTTAGCTCCCTCACGTAGTTTGCCACGGTCAGTCCCGTTTCAGCTTGAAACACTCTTTGCAGCTGCCAGCGAGACCAACAGCTCTGTTTCGCAATATCTTCTAGCGATAGTGCAGAGCTAAGGTTCGCATGGATATAAGCCAAGACACGGCTGATACGATCAAATGCAGGTGTGTTCATAGTCACGCGTTAATAATCTCTGTAGTGGCAACAATATAGTAGATACAGAAATACTTTTTATCATTTAAAGAGCCTTTTATCACTTAAAAATGACTAATGCATAATCAATTGATAGCTCCCTCAACGTGCAAGAACTCCGAGGAGATGCTCCATATTGTATGGTTATCCTCGATAAGGTTAGCTATGATAACGCAACTAATTCTCATTCATTGGTTTAAGATGCTTTCCCAGTTGCACAATATTATTACTCGTCGGAGAGCCCCTTCTCTACACCAGAAAATCTTCGCTTACTCTAAGCAGGTCACACCTTATCTAAGTGGAAGCTATGGTTCTCTGAGCAGCAAAAGTATCGCGATGACCAATGATAAGAGTCATATCGAAATCAAACGCGTTTACGATGGTCTAGCGGCAAATCACTCTGAAGCTGGTAAAGCTTATTGGTTAACTCGAACTTGGGATCTAGTGTGTTGGCAGCCCATCTATGTCACTTTCGTTTCTATTTACGGCCTCCACTCTCTACCTGATATCAAGAATATTGGTCAATTTAGGTACAAAGAGTTCGTCACAGGTTATCGCTTCTTTAACGGTGACCATCAACACGGTTCACCCGAGGAACTGATACCTCAGGCTGGTGCAGCCATACTTGCACTCACCGAGTTTTACCGCAGTCAGATAAATGAATGGACACGTATCCGACCAGGGTTCACCAACCATTTGTTAGCGGATCTACTGCTAAGCAGTTTGATCAAATTGCAGCAGCATGAGCCAAGCCTAACCAATGATTACATCACCGAGCAAGCCAAGCTTTGGTTAGAAGCATGCCAATTACCGGACAGTCATTTAGACAGCCTCAAGGTCGATGCTAATTCAGGGATGCTTAGGCTGATAAGAGTCAGCTGTTGTCTAGTCTACAAATGCGACTCTGGAAAGTATTGCGACGATTGCCCAAGGCTCCCAGAAAACAAAAAAATCGCTTAATATCACCATCTATTATTAAAGAGCAGCAGAGAGCATTTGCTTTTATCAGCGGCTTTATTGGTCGGAGACAGGACTGACATGTTTCAGCTTTCAAATATCAAAATCGTTCGTGATGAGCGAACCATTCTCGCAATCGACGAACTTTCTATTCCGACGAATGAGCTCACCGTAGTTCTTGGTCACAATGGTTCTGGTAAATCTACGCTGGTTAACTTGCTCTCAGGGCAAATGGCCCCAGACCACGGCACAGTGAAGTTAGACGATACCTCTCTTTCTGCCTTCAAAAGCAAAGACCTAGCCAAGAAGATTGCTTATTTGCCGCAAAAGCTCCCTGCTTCTGCAGGCTTAACGGTAGCGGAGCTGGTTCGTTTAGGGCGCTTTCCTTGGCGGGGAGCGTTAGGTCGTTGGAACTCTGAAGACAAATCCATCATCCAACAAGCAATGGAGAGAACGGGCGTCGCCGAGTTTTCACAGGCATTAGCAGACGATTTATCCGGCGGTGAACGCCAGCGTGCTTGGGTATCGATGTTGCTTGCGCAGCAGTCTCCCGTATTGATCCTCGATGAGCCAACATCAGCACTGGATGTTCATCACCAATTCCAACTGATGGGTTTACTGTCAGAGCTTAATAAAAAAGAAAACGTTGGCGTGGTCGTGATTCTGCACGACTTAAACCTTGCTCTACGTTACGCGACATACATCGTTGCTCTGAAGAAAGGTCAGATAGCATTCGAAGGCAGCGCCGATAAGTTACTCGATGAACAAGCACTGTCTGCACTGTATGAGTCCCCGATTCGACTGATCGACCACCCGGTTCCAGCCAGCACTGCCGCAAGTGAGAAGGTAGCGGTCGTCTGCGAATAGCTCAGTTTATTGAGCTAATCTACTGAAAAATCAAAATGCCTGTAGACAAACGCACTCGATCTAACTCTGCAGGCTAATCTCAATATTGAATCTCTGTATTCATTCGAGATGAGTGTTCCTTCAAAAATCACTCTGCATTCAGACTCGTCATATAATGCAGAAACGCAATCACAACCAAAAAGACTACCACTTTTGTGAGAGCTTGATTCAATTCCTCCTAACCTAATAGTTGAAAAATACCTTTCTTGAGCCATCAGAATTTGAAAAATCACACGAAGTAAACAATAGTTAACGTGATGCATATCGATTAAATGAGAAATGATCGTGTAACAAAACCAAAAGAAACACGATACGGTTAATGACAACGTCGGGTGAAGCCTTCAATGGATCATGAACAAATTAGTATCCAAGTAATTGATGAAATTCTGAATTTGAACGGAAGCGCTCTGCTCAATAGAGTAACTCTGGATCTTCATCAGCAATTTCAAAGCCACTGTACATGTGTGGTTGAGATAGCGCATCTCCAGCATTGCGCGGTTACGCTTTCTCATTCGAGTGACGGAACCATTACTGATAACATCAGTTACGGGCTCGCCGGTACACCTTGTGAAAAAGTGGCACAAGACATTGGTGAAATCATCTTCTATCAAGAAGAGGTCTACCGCCTCTTTCCTGAAGACCAAATGTTTCAAGATGCTGGTATCCAAGCTTATATTGGACTGCCCTTAAAAACCCATGCTGGAGAGGTGCTAGGGATTTTGCTCTCAACCTTTACCCGAGCGGTTGGAGAATCAGAAGCAAAAAACATCATTGAGCATCACCGTTTTTTTTCTAACGTCATCATCCATAGCCTACGTGAAAAATGGATAAGTGAACGGTCAGACAAACTTCTAAACCAGCTGAGTTATGAGGTTTCACACGACAACTTAACCGGCCTACTCAACCGAAGTTGCCTAGCGGATACGCTTGAAACGTTAACGCAACTCGCTAGCCGTCCTTTTAGTCTTGCCTACCTAGACATCGATAACTTTAAATCCATCAATGACATTAACGGCAATTACATCGGTGACCAGATCATCAAGTTTACAGCCAATGCCATACAACAAAGTCTCACCTCTCCGAATAATGCTTTTCGTGTTGCAGGTGATGAGTTTGCCTTCATTACTTACGATGAAGATCCCGTTGCGGTATGTCAGGAAATTTTGGACAAGATAGAATCAGGCTATGTCGACAAATCCAATCGCATATCTTTCACAGTTAGCATTGGTATAGCTCGTGCCCCTGTCCACATGCTCAATAGCGATGACTTGATACTTAACGCGAGTTTGGCGCTAAAAGACTGTAAAAAGCATCGTGATACGCGAATACAGCACTATGACACGCATTTAAGCGCGTTGTACCACCGTCAAACACAATTGATAGAAGCATTGCGAGACCAATTACGCTTAAGCATCGATGAAAACGAAGAACTCTATGTTGTGGTTCAACCTATTGTCGATATCACCAGTGACCGTTGGGACTACTTTGAAATATTGGCGCGTTGGAAAAGCAGTACTTATGGCAGCGTCTCCCCAGTCGAATTTATCGAGGCTGCTGAACAATCCGGTTTGATCATTGAACTAGGCGAACGCATCGTTGAGCTAGCCTGCCGAGCAAAACAAAAGCTCGAAAGAGAGTTGGGTTACACCGTAAAGCTGTCGGTTAATTGTTCTGCTTATGAGCTGGTCGATTCCAATCGCTATATAAACTACTTAACTAGAGTATTGGAGAAATACAATCATCAAGCTTCAGACTTTGTTATAGAGCTCACGGAGACGGTTCTGTTATCACAAAGTGGCAGAGAACAGATGGTTTTAAACTCACTTAGATACCTTGGATTCAAAGTCGCACTCGACGATTTTGGCACGGGTTATTCGAGTTTAAACTACATCCATAACTACCCAATTGATAGCATTAAAATCGATGCAACGTTTGTTCGCAACATGCTCGCTAATACCACATCAGAGCAAGTGGTTTTACTGATTGCACAATTGGCACAATTACTCGACGTCGACTTGATTGCAGAAGGGGTCGAAGACGATCGAGCATTGCAGAAGCTGATTGAGATGGGCTGTCATCATATTCAAGGATACTTCTATTCCCGACCACACAGCGTCGAAGAACTGGTTTCGATCATCAATGACAAACAAGTAAAAAGCGCATAAAAAAGACCAAACAATGTTTGGTCTTTTTTATTCAATTAGAGAACGGCTTTCTCTTTGTCTTTAAGCAGCTTATCCATTTCATTCCGGTTCGCTACAAACGTTGCCATCTCTTTCTTCGGAACCGAACTTGCCATCGGGATATTAGCGCGCATTGCGTTCACCGGACGACCATATTCAATCAATTCGTAATGAAGGTGCGGACCAGTCACACGACCCGTTTTACCGGATAGACCGATACGCTGTCCACGTGAAACTTTCTGGCCTTTCTTAACCAGTATTTTGCTCAAGTGCAGATAGCGTGTTTTATATTTACTACCATGCTCAATCACCACATAGTTACCCGCATAAGGGTGTTTACGTGTCATGATCACCGTACCATCACCTGTCGCTTCTACAGGAGTACCAATAGGCACAGCCCAGTCGGTACCATTGTGAGGAGCAACGCGGCCGGTTACTGGGTGTAGGCGGTTCGGGTTAAAGCCAGAACTAATACGCCAGCTGCGGCTAACAGGGTATCGTTGGAAGGCACGTTGTAGGCTTTCACCTTTCGCATTGTAGAACTGTCCATCAGTATGAAGGTAAGCCGTCACTTCACGGCCGCGGTTGTAGATCTTAATCGCTTCAATTTCGTTTTTACCCGTCGATACGCCATCAATACTTTGAGAGCGACGCACAACTTCAAAACGATCGCCAGCACGCAAATCTTTACCGAAGTTCACTTGCTCTTTTAGCAGGTTAACCACTTGGCTGATTTCAGCTGAGCTTAAACCCAAACGATTTGCAGAAGAAGAGAAGCTACCTTGAATAACACCAACAAGAGGCTCTTGGTGCCATACACCTGGAATGGAAATATCAGAGAAGTCGTAGCTACCATCGCTATTGCGTTGATAAACCACTTTGTCTGCAATAGAGAATTGCAGCTCCATTTTATCGAGTTCACCCGTCGATTCATCACGCCAAAAACGCAGTGTGTTACCAGGTTTTAACGTATCAAGGGCAAGGAAGTTTAAATCCGTTTCCATCACTTTCATCAGCGAACTGTAGCCGAGGCCTAATTGACTGAAGATGGTACTCAGGTTATCACCTGCTTGGATTTGATATTCAAAATTGGGTGGCGTGACAACAACAGCTGTCTTCGCATCAAGAATTTTTTCAACAACCTGCGACTCTGGCAGGTTTAAAGCGATGGTTTTGGTAAGGGAAGACTCTTTGAGAGAGTTGGAAACACCAATCGCAACTAATACTGGCAAGGAGTACAACAGTAGCGCTTTACGACTTGTCAGATTCGGCAACCGTCTTGTTGTAATTTCATTTGTAGACACGGGAATTACTATCTCCTTTATAACAAGGCTCATAGCTTATGCATTCCCGCATAAGAAATCACTAGGTAATTACGAGATCTAGCGCAGAAAACACTTATTTTTTACAGAAGACAAAAAAATTCATTACTGTTGCATATGTAGGTCATTACCTACACGCTTGAGTGTCTTCGATATCAATTGTTCTGGTTGTTCTGCCATCGCTTGATCTTCACCGTGTTCTAAGTAAGACAATGATATGTGTTTGTCGTCTTTCCATTCGAGTTTCGACATTTGAATTCGATCACCAACAAACACACTATTGATCAGTACAACACGACTTGGTACGGGGTCGAGCTTAAACAAGCCCAGGTAATAAAATGCCCCTGAACCTTGTGTCGTCACAATCACTGGTGCGGCAACCCATGTAGTCTTACCAATCTCTCGCTTAGCAATAAAATCAGTCGGTACAAGCACAGACCCTTTCGTCGCACCAGCATCGTAATCCCCTTTTAAGTAGCCATGCTCTTTGTCCCACTCTTGCAAAAAAGTGACCGCCCCTTGCTCTGGGACTTGGACAGTCCATGGGTTTCGTGACTGAATGCCCAATACCTCTTCAACGATTGGGTTGGATTGAGTCTGCACTTGGGGGAATTTCGCCATGATCTCATCATCTGAGAGACTGAAGCGATATATACCAGCGATGATCACAACAGCAAGCAAAACAATCGGGATAAGAAGAATGAGAGGAATGGGTAAGATTCTTTTACGAGCCATGAAGACTTCCTTGTGTTCTTGTTCTCTTAATTATGCTCGAAGTATATACCAATTCACCCATGAAGACCTCAACGCCTACTCGTTCGATTTGACTCAAGTGTTTCAAAATTAAACTAAACTGTTTGATGAGCAACCAATTGGGGACAACGATGACAAAAATCACCCACTCTTGTGAATGCGCCTGTGGTCTAGTTCAACTGCGCTGCACCGCAGAACCTATTCGTACTTCCGTCTGTCATTGCTTTGAGTGCCAAAAACGCACGGGAAGTGTATTCGGCGTTCAAGCCCGCTTCAACAAAGACCAAGTCATCCTCGATGGTGATGTCACTAGCTATACTCGTGTTGCTGACTCAGGTCATCAAGTTCAATACGAATCCTGTCCAGCATGCGGCACGACAATGCGTTTGAAGCTATCAGATGCTCCCGAGTACGCCGTGATTCCTATGGGGTTATTTAACGATAAGGAGTTTCCAGAGCCTACTGTCTCTATTTATGAGCAACGAAAGCACGGCTGGGTGAGCTTTGATTGCACTATGGAACACATTAGCTAAGCATCTCTTTCAACAAACATGGTACTAAACAATCTAAATTCAAGAAAAGCATTCAACAAAAGTTGAGATTTTATTGAGAATGATCAACCGAGTTTTCACAGAAGTACTTTCGTTCCGCGCTATGAGCGCTATAATCTGCCCCTAACATTTGGTGAGGTTTTATTGTGATTTCCAGACTTCCTCGTTGGGTGGAATATGGCGCGTTTTTGCTTGCACTTCTCGCAGGCTGCGTCAATGCCGTGGGTCTCCTAGGCTTTCAACATCAAGCGATAACACATCTTTCCGGAACCGTAACTCAGCTAGGGAACAGCTTATTAACCGATGCAGACAGCACTATTCACCTGCTCTTCATCGTATTTAGCTTTTTGATTGGTTCAGCGTTTAGTGGGTTCTTTATCGAAAGCAGTGCACTTAAACTCGGCCGCCGCTACGGCGTTGCACTCTGTATTGAAGGCAGCCTGTTACTTCTCAGCTTAGGCTTCCTAGTTCAAGGCAATGTTTATGGTCAGTATCTTGCTTCTGCTGCGTGCGGCTTGCAGAACGCTATGATCACCACCTTCAGTGGAGCAGTGGTTCGAACAACACACATGACCGGAATTATTACCGATCTCGGCATTATGATTGGTGAAAGCTTGCGTGGTCGCCAATTTGACCGTCGTAAAGCCAAGCTGTTTATCTTTATCTTCTTCGGCTTCTTGTTAGGTGGTACTGCCGGAGCAATGCTGTTTAATTCGTTTGAGCTTTATGCATTAGCGTTCCCAGCGATTTTGGCTTTCATCATTGCTATCGCTTACTGGAGTTATCTTTTCCTTATTAGTCGTAAACAAACTGCTTAATGCGATTGTGGCGGTTTAAGCATTTGCCTTAAACCGTCTTCTCTTATTCTTTTCTTCATATTTGTCTTTTACTTGAAAGACGCCACTGGCTGATCTTAACCAGTGTTTTATCCTTCAAATCCATAAATTAAGTAGCACTACTAACAGAAAGCATTGTGATCGCCTTGAGATCCTAATCACATTTGCTAGGCTTTTTATTGCTCGAGTCACACTGTGCTTCATCATAGTCTGTTAACAGCGGCTCACGTGCTACAATTTTCTAACACAGGCAACAAATTCATATACAAGATTCTAGTTAAGTACAGTTTGACCATAAAAACGGCTGAATAACTAGATGTATTTAATGAATAGTATTGCAATGGATGCAGTTTGCGGGTAACCTCCGCACACTGTGATTAAATACGGATGTTTAGTGAATATTTATGTCATGGAATATGGCGAGTATTGACTAGTAGTAACACGAGACAAAACATGCATAACAACACCAATGCTGCTGAAGCACCTAAGGGCAACTTTTGGATGTTCTTCATCCCATCCCTAATCGGTCTTCTACTTTTCATGGCGCCAATTTCTTACGATGGTGGCCTGACAATTCCTGTCGCGGTAATGGCAAAAGTCATTCCTGCAGTTCTTGGCGATACCTTAATTGCTATCGTAACGGCAATTGTCGCTTTCATGGCTCTAGCTTCTGTTCTTTGCAAAATTTTTAAGCCAGCAGCAATCCTACGTAATGGTTTCTTAAACGGTCTATTTAACCCTTCCCCACTTTGGTTAATCGTTCGACTATTTGGTGGTGCAGCGGTTCTGATGACGTTCTTCCAAGTGGGTCCTGAAGCGATCTGGGAAGAGAATACTGGCGGTTTAGTTCTGACTGGTCTTCTACCAACACTGTTTGCAGTATTCATTTTTGCAGGCCTACTGCTTCCTCTACTGCTCAACTTTGGTCTGCTTGAGCTATTCGGTGCGCTACTAAGTAAAGTGATGCGTCCGGTATTTAACCTTCCAGGTCGCAGTGCAATCGACTGTATGGCTTCTTGGTTAGGCGACGGCAGTGTGGGTATCCTACTGACAAGCAAACAGTACGAAAACAACTTCTACACCCAGCGTGAAGCCGCAGTTGTAGGTACAACTTTCTCTGCAGTATCTATCACGTTCAGTTTGGTTGTTCTTGCTCAGGTTCAATTAGAACATCTATTCCTGCCTTTCTACGGCGCAATCTGTTTAGCAGGTGTTATCGCGGCTATCATCATTCCTCGCCTACCGCCATTGAGTCTAAAGAAAGACCGCTACATGGATGGCAGCGAGCCTAAGAAAGACGCAGACGCAGTACCTGCAGGTCACACAACTTTCTCTTGGGGTATGGACCTTGCGCTAAAACGCGCTGGCCAAGTGACTTCTGTACAGTCGGTATTTAAAGAAGGCGTACATAACGCAATCGACATGGTCTTTGGCGTACTTCCTGTCGTTATGGGTCTAGGTACAATGGCATTGATTATTGCTGAATACACATCGGTATTCGAAATCCTAGGTCAGCCATTTATCCCTTACCTAGAACTACTGCACATTCCGGAAGCAGCGGCAGCGTCTCAAACGATTGTAGTGGGTTTTGCAGACATGTTTATTCCAGCGATCCTAGCAGCTTCAATTGATAATGAAATGACGCGCTTCGTGATTGCAGCGATGTCAGTAACTCAGCTTATCTACATGTCAGAAGTAGGTGCACTGCTTCTAGGCAGTAAGATTCCGGTAAACATCGTGGAGCTGTTCGTTATCTTCATTCTACGTACGTTGATTACGCTTCCTGTTATTGCCGGTGTTGCTCATCTGATTTTCTAAAATCGCATTTTTTAACAAAGGCTCCGCATTGTCGGGGCCTTTTTTGTATTTGTCGTTCACCTTTGCTATTTCCGTTCCAACTTAGCCCCCCCTTCCTGAAAAGAATCAATATAAAGATATCTAATTTTCAACACAAAGTTATAAATATCACTTTAAATTCATTAATTTAAATGAGAAAAACAATCTCTTCAGACTTGTTTATATAAGGCTCAATGATACTATTCTTATGTTTTTAACAGTTTAATGACGAAGTCTTACAAAGAAGATCAATCTCACAACTTTTGAACACGACCTGGCAATTGTTAAGAAATTAAACAAATCGCCTTCAGGTTTCTGATATATCTGTCGATAACAAAATTACAAACACAATAATGTGTTCACTTCTGCCGAATGTACCCAATAAATAAGAGGTACAAGCAGAGTAAACCAGCCGGGAGACTCGAGAGGGAAAGTATGAAATTCAGACATAAAGTTGTCACCGCCTCCTCAATTTTATTGCTTGTGACTGTGGCATTGCTGTCGACACAACAAGTTATGACCATTCGTTCGCAGATCGAAGAAAACATCGACACGAGCGTTAGTGAGATCCTATCTAGTGTGGGGAACACGGTAGAATCTGAAATAAGTGCAAAGAAAGAACTCGCTCAATCCATGACCGAGATTCTAGAAATTAATCCAACTGATCACGACTACGTGAAAAAAGTGCTTGAAAAACCAATGCCAAAATCAAGCTTCTTGGCAATCGGTTACGCGTACGACAATAACGGTTTCGTGATTGAGAACGATGACAACTGGGAAGCGACACCTGATTACGATCCTCGAGTCCGTCCTTGGTTTGTCTCAGCAAAAGCACAAGGTAAGCTTGTCGTCACCGATCCCTACGTGGATGTTTCTTCTAAGAAAGTGATCATCTCTATCGGTACCCCAGTTCGCGAAGCTGGCCAGTTTTTAGCAGCCATGTTCTATGATTTGGAGCTAACAACCCTTTCTGACTTAGTCAACCAAGTAAACCTATTCGATGCGGGTTACTTATTCCTTGTGACCGCTGATGGCACAACAATTGCCCACCCAGAAGCAAAGTACAACGGTGAAAAGCTATCTAGCTACCTCCCACAAGTCGAGCTAACGTCAGGTGCTCAACATATCGAGATGAACGGCGACAAGTATATGGTCAGCCTAACTCACATTCCGAGTGAGAACTGGTATGTGGGCGCGGTTGTTGATGAAAGCATTGCTTACTCAGCAATCGATACTCTACGTAACAGCGCCATTATTTACTCTTTGATTGCCGTAATTGCATCAATTATCGCGCTTACTCTTCTTATCCGCACCTTAATGCGCCCTCTTGATGAGCTGAACAGTACCATCCAAGCGGTTGCCTCAGGCAAAGGCGATTTGACGCAACGTTTGGACACCAATACTGACCAAGAATTCTCTGAGCTCGCGAAAGGCTTCAATACCTTTATGGAGAACTTGCAGCATCAAATCATCGAATCGAAAAGCATTTCTGATCAGATCTTAAGTGGTACTCAAATTACCGCAGAAGGAGCGAAAGATTCCGCCGTAGCGATTCAGACTCAGCTGCAAGAACTTGAGCAACTCGCAACAGCAATGCACGAGATGTCAGTGACGGCGACAGAAGTCGCTAACAATGCGCAGGGTGCAGCAAGTGCGGCTAAAGAAGCGGACGATGCGACCGTGCAAGGATCTTCCGTCGTAAATGAATCGACTGAAACGATCAACCTGCTTTCAGATAGCATCGACCAAGCGGTCGAAGAGGTGCAAGGTCTTGAGTCGGCGACGGCAAACATCGAGACGATTCTTAAAGTGATTAACGACATCGCAGACCAAACTAACCTACTGGCACTAAACGCAGCGATTGAAGCTGCACGTGCGGGAGAGTCTGGTCGTGGCTTTGCCGTTGTTGCGGATGAAGTTCGAACACTGGCACAGCGCACGCAAGAATCTACTACAGAAATTCGCAGCATGATTGAACAGCTTCAATCGGGTGCATCTTCTGTGGCAAGCGCAATGCATCAAAGCAAATCCAGTGCCGTAGAGGCCGTCGAGAAAGCTGAATTTGCGAATGGCGCATTACAACGTATTCGTGATGCAATCCAACGCATCTCAGACATGAACCTGCAAATCGCCTCCGCTGCCGAAGAACAAAGCTTGGTTGCCGAAGAAATCAACAACAACACAGTCAACATAAAAGATTTATCAACTCAAGTTGCTGACTCAGCGAACCGCACCAACGATGCAATGCAAGCACAACATGAAGACGTTCGTAAACAAGACGAGATTCTAAACCGATTTACGGTCTAACTTCTCCTCTTTAACCCAGAACAAACTTCATCACCCAACAAGTAAAACAGCGAGCCAAAGTGCTCGCTGTTTTTTTGTTTTCTTACAAGGCCACATGTATATAGCGATCTTTCGAACGCTTGTAATAAAAATCATCCACTTTCAGGTAGGTAAAATTGCCAATCTGAATGTAGGTGCTGCGTGGTGGAATGTGTTTGTAATGGTAATAGTGATGCTTTGGTCGCTTGTGCTTCATCACCACAACCTTTTTGTGTTTATGCTTATGTCTGTGCTTATGATGGTGGTGATGCCCATGATGATGTCCGTGCTTGTGGTGATGTTTAGGGTGCGCGCTCGCTTCAGCACTGAACATCCCCAAAGAAAGCATCATTCCAACGATCGTGAAAGAAAGTCGCTTCGACACTCTTTTCCCCTTTGCTCTATAACTTGCTGCCTATTTTAAAGAGCCCATCAACAATCCATGTCAGCCACTGACGAGACAGTTTCACCTCAAGGTCAAATATCATCGCGATTTATCAGGCAACGGTCAGGCCATACACGCCGCTGATGCAGCACTAACAATTCTGCACAAAAAAGCCGCTTGCCCAGTTATGGACAAGCGGCTTTCTAGATTCAATTTGTGTGTTCGTAGAGTCGATTTATACCGCTTGAGCGAACAGCAAGAAACAACCGAATAGGAAGATCACGCTCATGCCCACCGTACCACCACCCGCTTCGTACACATTGTTGTCTTCTACTGGGACACGACGCACTTTCATCGTCATCGATAATGGAACAAACACTGCTAGGAATACAAGGATGATGCCTGCGTAGCTAAGGATCGCTAAGAAGTGCTCTGGAGCAAATACCGCGCCAAGCAACGGCAGAATAAACGTCGTCACGAATACTACTGGCTTACTTGCTTTCAGAAGGTCCGCATTTTGGTCGTAAAGCGCCATTGCTACACCCAAGAAAGACGTCAGCAGGGCCAAGCCAGTAAACATAGACAGAATGAACTCAAGACCGGTGTACTGTTGACCAAGAACAGAGATCAACTCAGACACGTTTGAGAACTGGATAAGTTCGTGTGGTGGCAAGTTACCCACGACTGCAAACAACCATAGTAGGTAACACACAAGTGGAATCGTCGAGCCCACAATGATCATGTTGCGCAGTTGGTTTTTACTCGCTTCTTTGTTGTAAGTCACCAAAGAAGGAATCACGACCATGAAGCCAAAGCTTGTGAAAAGAACTGAGCTTTGCTTGATCAGTGCCATTTTGTCGGCGTTCACTACTTCACTTAGACCTTCAAACGATACGTTTGGAGCAAGGGAGAAAAGCGTCAGAATCAGAGCGACAATCATACCGATAAACAAGCCACGGTTGAGTTTATCAACGACACCTGTACCCGCTGATACAATAAGACCGACAAGAACAGTAAAGCCAACTTGGCTCGAAATAGTAGAAACAGGAATGCCCATTGATGCAGTGACTTTCTGTACAAGATCGCCAGCACCAATGATGTAAGCCATTAACAAACACACAAGTAAGGCGTAAAGAAGACCATTCGTTACAAACTGCCCGCCTTTACCAAGGGTTTCACGAGCAATCGCGTTCATGCTAACGCCACCACCTACTTTACAGCTTGCTTCCAACAGAAGAAGTGCAGCGTAAGTTGTACCCGCCCAGATGAACAGCATAAGAAGAGTGCCCCAAAGGAGGCCGAATTGAGCAAGCACCATTGGTATAGCAAGCATACCAGCGCCAAGAGCAGTACCTGCAACGATCAGGGAGCTGCCGACAAGTTTTAGGTTCACGGTTAATACCTCTAAATTTAATCCGTTTTAGTTATCACTTATCGCGGTTTTGGTTAGAAACGCGATCAACAGAAATGTCCCCGCCTGAAATTCAGATCACAAAAAACAACACACGCAGGTTCGACTCTGCAAGCGCATTTGTGTGTAAGGGGAATCATTTCCGAACAGAGTCTTGATTCACGGAACGTCTTATTTTGGGTTCGAAGCAAAATCAGCACATCCTTTTTCGTCAATCCCATTCTCTGCTAAATGGATTTGGTTCGAGAGGATTGTAAGGCATAAATAGGACGATTGAAAAGCAAAAGCTCCATCTTATAGCCATATATTTTAACAACTATCGGCAATTGCAACGGATATGTTGCAAAGTAGCTTGTTATTTAGCCTTTTGTTGTCTTGGCGAATGAAACTTGAGCGTTCAAGCTCATTTTTGAGGTGTACATGAAAATGTACACTTTGTTGGAAGGCATTAGAATCGCAGAACATAGCCTAGATTCAGCAATATCGTTATTATTCGCTACGTACCGACACGATTCGGTTCACATACCTCTAAACACTGATTTACGGTTCGAAGTTTTTGGTAAATGAGTGTTCTGAATGCTGGGAGTGGTTCCCCAGCATTTATATCCTTTCTATTAGATTCCTTTATGTCCCCTAATCACAATTGATGATTTTGCGCACACATCCGCTTACCTACTATGTCGCCTAAGAATCAGAGTTCGTTATCCAACGCATCAATAATGTATGTCATGGCTGCAATGCCCATGTCCGCCACTGAGCGCTCCATCGGACTCAGGTTTTCATAGGTTTGCTCCAATTCTGCTTGCTCAATATAACCTCGATGCAAGAAGAGCTCTTTGTACTTCATTAGTCGTTTCTGCGATTCACGTGTGAGCCAGGTTACGTCCAATCGAATATCGCAGCTGCGATTACGAATCTCAGCAAGCAGTTGTTCTAAAACGCATTGCATTTTGCGAATGCCTACCTTGCCAGAAATTGATTTATAAATCTGATGTTTTTCCATTTTCTGAAACTAACTGAAATTACGTAAATTTTTTGTGGAGCGTCATTCTTATCGCTATATCAATTTGGGTAAATACGGGGTGGTTAAACTGGTCCGTTTATTGCGTGCTTCAGGACAAAACTGTCCTTTAAGGAGCTCTTATGCATGTAGACCCACTGATTGAAGTGCTGATTACTCGACGAAAAGAGAAAGGGATGTCGCGTGAACAAATGGCAAAAGTTGCGGGGATGAGCGAAAAAACCTATCAGAGAATAGAGAGAGGCGAGTCGGATTTGAAACTATCCCAATACCGTTCGATTTTACGAACTCTCAACTTAACGGATCTGGATATCGCTCTGGATGCAAGAGGTGTCAGTAATATCTCATCAGAAGATGTTGCCTCTGCAGCAAGGTTACTGTCTCCAGAAGCACAATCTTTACTGACCAAGCTAATTTTTTTGGTGCTAGAGCAACAGAAAAACGATAACAAAAAGTAGTGCTCTAGACTCAGGCCCTTAACAAAGCTAAGGTGAACTAAACTTAAAGATTAGAGCTTCGGTACTCCAACCATGGGGGAAAGCCTTATGAGAAGCATCTGGGTCATGATCACCGTCATTATCTGCTTGCTGGGAGCAACAAGTCTGTCTGCACAACCGCAAGTGAAACCCGCGGTAAAGCCGATCACGCAACCGGGTAACAAACACGATTTGCGCCCTGTGAATCGCCCTCATAGGCCCATCAAGCCACCCCACTATAATCGGCCACCTTATTACCGTCCGCCCTACTACAGACCACCCTATTACCACCGACCACCTTACGTCGTTAGGCCACCGCGCTATCATTCGTCGTTTATCTATGTAAGACCGGGGTATTGGTATCCACCCTATCGCGGACGTTATTACTATTATCATAGCGATCTCGTAGGCATAGCGACCTTCGCCATCTTTGCCGGCATCACCTATGCAATCGTTCAAGACTCGTATTACCGCAGGAATGGAGACCGCTATGATTACGTCCGTTACCCGCCAAGTGGTAACTACACGATTGTGAATGGAAACACCATCACTACGTCCTCCTCAACGTCGTCAAACTATGCGCCATCGTCGTCAGGGCAAGTTGTGTCTTCTTCGCCAAGTTCGAACACGCCGCGAGTCACTCATGTGGTTCCGGCTAGAAAACCTGAACCTAGCCCTTACAAGCTTGGAGAGATCGTAGATTCATTGCCTCACACGAAAGAAACGGTCGTCGTCGACGGACAGAGCTATTTCAAATACAAAAATACGTGGTTTGCGCCACTCAGAGCCGAGCGTAAGTTTGTTGTGGTGGAATCCCCGCTGTAGTGCTTTATGCGTCACCCTAAACGAACTAAACCCGCACGCTGCGGGTTTATGTTTGTTTGTAGATAGCCGTTTGAGTCGCTCGCTTTTCAATAGAGCGCTTCGAACTCTGGAATCCTCCCTTTACCTCTCAGTAATAAGAAGTTCAGAAATAGGCTCGTCGATGTAGTGAGTATCTTCTCTTCTTCCACACCATGTTTTTCCAGCAAAGCAATCGCCAAGTCTAACTTAGAGATCTCTTCACAGAAGTGAGCATCCGACCCTGTGCTGAAGTAAACGCCAATCTCTTTGCCCAGTTCGACAATGCGCTCACAACGGGAATCACTGCCCTTGCGGCTTTTGCCTGTCAACGATGTATTGTTCACTTCAATTGCGACATTGTGTTCTTTGGCACAGCGCAACACTTGCTCCATATCAAATGGGTAATTTGGGTTACCTAAGTGACCAAGAACATCCACTCTGCCGCTTTTAATCGCATTGATCAGGGCCGCCGTATGCTCAGCTTCGGTCGCGGGCTTGAAAACGGGCTCATGGAAACTCGCAATCACCCAGTCAAGATGTTGGTCAGAGGACGGTGGTAAGTCTATCTCCCCTTTAACATTCAGCGTGTTGGCTTCTACGCCACGGAGAATACCTACATCGTGTAAAAAGCGGGGCAAAATTCTTTGATTGTTGAAATACCAGTAGTGAGGGGCTCCAGGCATCTCGGGAGCATGATCGGTGGTACAAAGAAGTTTTAGCCCCTTATTCTTAGCAGACGATGCGTTCTCTAAAATGGTGCTGTAAGCGTGTCCACTGGCAATAGTATGGGTGTGGCTATCAATCACGATATCCATGGTGACCTCCTGAGATTGTGGACGAACTATCGAATTTCGAACGAACCGTTTTGATTGAGAAACAGCGATAAGTCAGCAGGAATCGAATGATTCAACACTTTATCAACGTTGACCGCATCAGAGCGTAAGTAGAACTCCAAGGCGGCTTCTGGGTCTGTGCCGCCACGAATCTTACGATTGACTAAACGCTCTTGTAGAAACTCCGCTTGAGTATCAATAAACACCGTAAAATCAGCCAAGCGATGCAGTTCTTTCCATACTGGTTCATCAAGCAGCAGCCAGTTGCCCTCGACGACAACAATATTGCGGTTAACCTGAATGGCATCATCAACCGGATCATGCAGGTTGCGATCGTAGTAAGGCCATTTGCTGTCTTTCACTTTAAGCTGTTTCAGCTTATCGATAAGCTCGGTGAGATTGAACGTCTCGTAAGAGCCTTTAATGCTGCGCAGAGGAACAATGTCGCCATTACGTTCAATGGTGTTGCTGTCGAGGATTTCATTCGGGTAGTGAAAACCATCAAAAGGTAGAACCTGAAGTGGCTCTTGGCTTTCATCTTGCTCAGAGAGGTGTTCCCAGAACGCAGCAAGGGTCGACTTACCGCTGCCTGGAGGGGCACACAAGAACACGACAATGCGTTCCTGTTTCTCATGATATAGACGGGTAAACTTTTCGATAAGAGGTTGATGGATTCGCTTTACGTCGGCATCGGGAAAGGTAGCTTCGGTTTCAAAACCACTGACGTTTAAATTCACTTTCATGGTGAACCCTTATTGATTGATCTCCCCTTCGATTCTTTCTATCAACATTTCACACGACAGCTTCAACACTGTTTTGATGAGAGATTCGTATCTCATTTGCGAAAAGGACTCAAACGAAGAGAACTTAAGCTGATTGATCGACTCAAGATAAAAGCTGTCTTGCTGAGAAGAGAGTACCGCTTGGTTTTTGATGAAGTCGTAAATCACGTCATCCGCGAATTCGACTTTCTCCGGTTGGCTAACCACGTACTCCAAGACCTGATCGTACAATCCGATATCGGCGTAAGTTTCCAAAGAGATTTTGCCCATCGCAAACATCAGCTTCGATACCACATCGGTCGTCACCAACGGACCATCTTCTTTCAATAAAGGTTCCACAGCATACTCCTTCACAAGGTCGTCTTGGACGAACACACTCGGAAGTAATGCTTTTAACTTGAGGTTAATTATTTTGTTAGAAACCTGAAGAAACGCAGTCGCATTTTCGCACTCGTCCAGTTTCTCCAGTAATTCGTCTTCACGTGACAACGTATTATGACCTCTCCATTATGTGGCAGCGCAAAGGCTACCACACAAATTCGTTGCAACTAAACCGTTAAGCTCACGTCATAAAACTCAAGTAACGCTTTTTCTGCATGTGCGTTCCACACATAGTTATTCGCGTTCAAAATTGCGTCTAATTCGGCGAAGAACGGGTCTTGGTCTGCCAACGATAAGAAATCATCAATCGCGGTCAACGGCAGGTCAATGTGTGGGTAAATCAACTTCTTACCACCCGGGATATCGAGCTGATTCAGAATCGTATGTGGCGCAGCTTGCAGACCACCAACGTGCGTGATCATGAACGATGGGTTGATCTTACCTTGGGAAGACAAGTCGATAGATTCCACCATGTCACCTGTTGAACCTCCAGACGTGCCCACAATGTGCGTCGATTCGTAATGCACGTTGTAGAAGTTAAACGGTACTTTGAATTTTTTATCGGTAGGGCCTGCGAAAAAGTTCAAGCAGCCATCGTTGCCCAACAGCTCATCGGCTTGCTCTAGCACTTGCGATACAGCTGCATACACCATCACATCGTCGTAGCCTTTGCCATCGTTCAGCGCTTTCAGATAAGTCACAGGATCATCGACTTGAGCGGTATTCACGTAATGCAGTTCGACGCCTTGTTCTTTTGCTTTTTCAACCGGGATTAAGCACTCTGCTCGGTCTAAGCGCGCAGCGTCAATGTCTGTCACCACAATCAGTTTTGGCTTCACAGGTCCGTTAATCGCGTAGTCAATCGCGCCAATGCCCATTGGGCCAGCACATGCAAGTAGCGCTAATGATCCGCCCTCTTTGATGCCCATATCATGCTCGTACACGTATTGCGTCGTGTGGTAACTCGCATGGTAAGCACCGATGATGCATGACATTGGCTCAGCTAAAGACGCATCTGCAAAGTAGTCACCGTGGTAAGGCAGCACACAGCCTAAGTCGATAGCGATTTTAGGGATGATGGAATACGTTGCGTTGCCACCAAAGGTTTCGTAGCTGTAACCCGCCGAGTAACCAGTAGGCAAACCCATTGCTGGTTGTAGAACAAAGTAATCGCCTGCTTTGTATTGGTCTTTTAGGTTCTCACCGACTTCAACAATCACACCTGCGTATTCATGACCCGTCATCACTGGCACTTCATCAATGTTCTCAGGCACGCGTTTGTGTTTGCTACCCAACAATGCTGCTTTGTAAGTGGATAAGCAAATGCTGTTTGAAATGTTTTTAACCAGAAGTTCATCAGCTGAAATGCTTGGCAAATCAAAGGTTCTTAGTTGAACATCTTTCTCACCACAGATAACCGCTGCCGTTGTTTGTACCATGATTTCTCTCCTAAATGGGGTGGTAGGTGCCACCCCATACTGCATTGTTAGGCTGGTTGCTCAGTCGCGACCGCTTGTTGCTTAATCGTATCCATCAGCTCATTGAGCGCTGGGTCATTGAGGAAGTTCTTAATCGTTACCACTGGCAAGCCTGTTGCTTTGATGGCTCGACTTTCTAAGCTTTCGTGTGTCACGACAATGTCGGCTTCACTTGGGACTTTTTCGATGGCGAAGTTCTTCACTTCAATATCAATCCCGGCTTGAACTAACTTGCGTTTGAAGGTTGAAGCACCCATCGCGCTTGAGCCCATACCCGCATCACAAGCGAATGCGACAAATGAAATTGGTTTGTTGACTTCTTGTGTTGCAGCAGCAACTGGTTTGATTGCACCTTCCGCTTTCATGTCTTTCATATCAGAGACAGACTGTTCAAACTCGTCTTCTTTGTCTTCTGCTTTGCTCATCTTCAGAATCGCACTTGCAACAAGGAAGGAAACAATCGTTGCAGTTGTGACACCTGCGATGGTCGCTAGGAAGCTGCCTTTCGGAGTCAATGCTAAGTAAGAGAAGATCGAACCTGGACTTGGACCTGCTACCAAACCTGCATCAAGTAGGTTGAAGGTTGCGATACCTGTCGCGGCACCCGCAATCATCGCCAAGATCATGATTGGCTTCATTAACACGTACGGGAAGTACAGCTCATGAATACCACCGAAAAAGTGAATGATAATGGCACTTGGCGCAGAGCGTTTAGACAGACCTTGACCAAACTTCGCATAAGCCAGCAGCATACCAAGACCTGGACCTGGGTTAGATGCCACCATAAAGAAGATAGATTTACCTGTTTCAGCTGCCGCCTGCAGACCCAGTGGGTAATAAATACCTTGGTCGATAGCGTTGTTTAGGAACAGCACTTTCGCTGGCTCGTTGATGATCGCAAGCAAAGGAAGGAATCCCGTCGCCACCAAGGCTTCGATGCCTGATTTCACAAACAAGTTTGCCGCTGTTACTGCTGGGCCAACAATCTCGTAGGCGAACAGGCACAGGATCATGCCCACAATACCTAGTGAGAAGTTGTTCACCACCATCTCAAAACCAGAAGGAATGCGGTGTTGGATTCGCTTATCCATTTGCACCACAACCCAAGCACTGAGTGGGCCCATGATCATCGCGCCAACAAACATTGGGATGTCCGCACCAACGATAACACCCATGGTACCGATGGCACCGGCTACCGCGCCGCGTTTATCACCAACAATCTGACCGCCGGTATAACCGATCAACAGTGGTAATAAGTAAGTGATCATTGGACCAACAAGTTCCCCAAACGCTTCGTTTGGCATCCAACCTGTTGGGATAAAGAGTGCAGTAATAAAGCCCCAAGCGATGAAGGCTCCGATATTTGGCAGCACCATAGCGGTCAAATGACCCCCGAAGGCTTGCACATTGGCTCGCATGTTTGCTTTCACGTTATGTTCCTTTTAGTATGCTTTTATTATGTCTAGCACTTGTTCCTTAGATGAAGCTTGTGCCAGTTTTGCAATGTTCTCTTCGTCCACAAACATCTCGCTCAGCGCTTGAATCACCTCAATGTGGGTATCAGAGTCTTTTGCAGCTAGGGTAATAAGAATGTTGGCAGGACCAAGGTCCGAACCAAAATCAACTGGTGAAGGGAAAATATGAATGCCCAAGCCCGTTTTTAGGACACCGGTTTCTGGGCGAGCATGTGGCATCGCCAGTCCAGGGCACAACACATAGTAAGGACCATTTTCTTCGGTCGATTGGATGATGGCATCCGCGTATTGCTGAGAAACGTAACCTTTGTCTTCTAGGTATTGCGTTGTCTTTTTAACTGCATCTTGCCATTGGTAAGCGCGGTCATTAATAACATCTACTAGTTCGCGGTCGATTAATTCATACAGCATTTTTAAACCCTATCAGCAGTTCGGTATCGATGGGTTAATTATCAATAAGAGTCGTAGAACCGCGCAAGCACGCCTCTTTTGTGCAACAAATCACAATTAAATGGCTGTCAATTTGTTTTAATGAACGTAGCTCAAAAATAGACAAAGAAAGTTAGCAACAAATTTTCTTTCAGCAACATGTCAATAGGCATAATTTGAACTTCCGCACCTATCCAAACATTTCTAGAAATTCGCAATAATTTATCTCGATCACATTACGACTCTTGACTCGGTATTTATCGTGATTAAATTCAAACTTCATTTTCCACTAATTCGGCGCTAGTGAGTTTCAAACAGGGATAATCATCACACTTGTTTGCTAAAAGAAATCGAAACGTTGCTTAGTTTCAGCATAGAGCGAACAGAAGGTCGGAAGAGAAAAGACACAAAAAACCCGCCGAGTGGCGGGTTTAAAATGAAATGCGTAATATCGCGCTTACGACTTATGACGTTTTGCCACCAGCGTAAACTTATAGTCAGTCGATTTGAAGTAGTTGCGGCTGTATTCAAACACCACATCCCCTTGCAAGAAACCACGCGTGCGCTTTTCGATAATCGGCTCGGCCGGATCAATATCTAGCAACTCTGCAATGTCTTGCGGTGGCAATACCGGGATGATTTCTTGTTCACTGCGATCAATCACCATGCCCTTCTCTTTCTCAATAAAGTGGTACTTAGAACCTTGCATCACTTGGTAGGTGAGATCAGGGAACATGTCTGTCGGCAACCAAGTTTCTTCTACTGTGATTGGGTTGTCATCAAGGTAACGAACGCGTTTCACGTAAAAGACTTTGTCATCTTCATTGATGTTCAGCGCATCAGCCATCGTGAGCGATGCTTTGGTAATCTCGAACGCGACCACATCACTGTGTGTCACTGCATTTAGGTGCGCCCACTTCTCTGCAAAACTGGTCTGCTGGTAAATGTCGTAGTTAACCTTGTTCTCTTTCACATAGGTACCACTACCCTGCACACTTTCCAGTTCACCATTTTCAATCAGCAGTTTTAACGCTTGGCGAACCGTGACTCGGCTACAAGAAAATTCTTCGCGTAACTGAGCTTCGGTAGGAAGAGCGGTTCCTACTTTGTATTCGCCATCGCTGATCTTCTCGCGAATCGCGTCCGCAATCTGGCGATACATTGGCAGTCTTGCCATGTTTACCTCTATAAAAACAATACAAATGACCATTCAAGTGAACTTGTTTGAGACAACTCAAGAACCGAGCACACTGGTGTGAACTATCATTGCAAGAAAGACTTGGTTTATGAGCTCTATAATACGAATTCAGGTCAACATGACAAGCACTTGTTCGCATATCGGCATACAAAAACAAACCAAAACAATACAACAATAATACATATTTTAATTCAACTGCGATCCTGATCACGGATCATTTGTATTTAAAAGGTATTATTCACATCATTGTTGAATGCACAACAATGTCGAATGTGACAATGGGACAAAAGTTATGAAATTAACCTCTCTTACAAACCCATCGCTGATAAACCTACAAACGACGTTCGAAAGTCGTGACGCAGCGATTCGTGCACTTGCCGACCAGCTAGACCAGCAAGGCAAACTGCATAACAAGGAAGAATACCTACAAGCAGTGTTTGCTCGTGAAGAGCAAGGCCCGACGGCGCTAGGCGAAGGCTTAGCAGTACCGCACGGTAAGACAGATGCAGTAAAAGAGGCGGCGTTTGCCGTAGCCACACTAAAACAAGACTTAAAGTGGCAAGGTCTGGATGAAGACGAAGACGTAAACCTGATCTTCCTAATCGCAATTCCAAATGCGGAAGCAGGTTCAACACACATGCACCTGTTGACCGAACTGACCACAACGCTAGTGGATGACGATGTTCGTGAGGCAGTGCTCAATGCTACAAATATAGAACAAATTTTCGCTTTGCTTGATGGTCAAGCAGAGCAAGAAGAAAAACAAGACCAATTAGATACAAATGCACCAACCATCGTTTGTGTGACCGCTTGCCCTGCAGGTATTGCGCACACCTACATGGCAGCAGAATACCTAGAAAAGACAGGTAAGAAGCTGGGTTACAACGTGCATGTTGAAAAGCAAGGCGCAAACGGCATTGAAGATCGCCTGACTGCTGAACAGCTCAACAGTGCAACAGCGGTCGTTTTCGCGGCTGAAGTGGCAATCAAAGAGTTAGAGCGTTTTGATGGTATTCCTCGTGTAGAAGTGCCAGTTGCTGAGCCAATCAAACACTCTGAGCGCATTCTTAACGAAGCGGTTGAAGCAGGTAAAGCAGGTCGAAGCGCTGGTGCTGCAGTTGCGACCAACAACAAACCTAAGAAGCTACCACTTAAAACTGAACTAAAACAAGCACTGCTATCAGGTATCTCTTACGCGGTTCCTCTTATCGTCGCTGGCGGTACCGTACTTGCTGTTGCCGTGCTATTGGCACAAATGTTCAACCTACAAGATTTGTATGCAGAAGAAGGCTCTTGGTTGTGGATGTACCGCAAACTAGGTGGTGGTCTACTGGGTACATTGATGGTTCCTGTACTGGCGGCATACACCGCTTACTCATTGGCAGATAAACCAGCGCTTGGCCCAGGCTTTGCCGCAGGTATTGCAGCGAACCTTATCGGCTCTGGCTTCCTTGGCGGTGTTGTCGGTGGCTTGATTGCTGGTTACGTCATGCGTTGGGTAAAAGAAAACGTACGTCTAAACCCAGCGTTCAACGGCTTCCTAACCTTCTACCTATACCCGGTTATCGGTACTTTGGTTGCTGGTTCATTGATGCTGTTCGTTATCGGTAAACCTGTTGCTTGGCTAAACCAAGGTTTGACGGACTGGCTAAACGGCATGTCTGGCACCAACGCCCTACTTCTAGGCGCAGTAATTGGTTTATTCGTATCATTCGACCTTGGTGGTCCAGTCAACAAAGCCGCTTACGCATTCTGTCTGGGTGCAATGGCAAACGGCGTTTACGGCCCATACGCTATCTTCGGTTCGGTGAAAATGGTCTCTGCGTTCACAGTAACGGCTTCAACCATGCTTGCGCCTCGCCTGTTTAAAGATTTTGAAATCGAGACGGGTAAATCAACTTGGTTGCTTGGTCTAGCGGGCATCACTGAAGGTGCGATTCCAATGGCTATCGAAGACCCAATCCGCGTTATTGGCTCATTCCTACTTGGCTCTGTCGTAACAGGCGCAATGGTGGGTGCTGCTGGCGTAGGTCTATCGACTCCGGGGGCTGGTATCTTCTCAATCTTCCTACTACACGATGCAGGTCTAGGCGCATTCACGGCTGCGGCAATCTGGTTTGGCGCTGCGCTGATTGGTGCAACTATCTCGACCATCACTCTCATCATGTGGCGAGCACACGCAGTAAAAAAGGGCAAATTTGTCACTGAGGCTGCCGCTCAACATTAATTCGAATTATTTATACCCAAGTAACTTCAAGCTGCTTGGTTCAGCGAGAATGACTTGGTTTGTAGACGCGGCGGCGATTTGAAGGTCTAGTGGGTCTAAATCAAAAATCGGCAACAAAGTATACATGCCAAGGCAACTCGCCCTTTGGGAGCGTGTCATTGACCCGATTTCTGCTTCAAACAATTTGGAAATAGAGAGCTATTACACTGCATTGTTTTCCTTGAACTCGAATCAATGACAACGCTCTGAATCCTGCAGTTTGAAATCACTTGGGTATATAGATTCGCTCAACACAAACTTTGGGCGTGGGATTTCTGCGCCCTAAATATTCGTCGGCAAGCATAAATGCCGCAAAAACGAATAGAAAACAATCAAATTTAAAACAAATTAACGGCAATTATTGCCTAAGACGGTAAAAGTTATGACTACATCTCGCGTTCATATTACTCCTCACATGCACTGGGATCGTGAATGGTACTTCACTACAGAAGAGTCTCGCATTCTACTAGTGAACAACATGGAAGAAATCATGACTCGTCTGGAAAACGATCCAGACTACAAATACTACGTTCTAGACGGTCAAACCGCAGTTCTGGAAGATTACTTCGCAATCAAGCCAGAAAACAAAGAGCGCGTACGTGAGCTAGCACAAGCTGGCAAACTGATTGTTGGCCCTTGGTACTCTCAAACGGATACAATGCAAGTATCTGGTGAATCTATCGTACGTAACATGCTTTACGGATTGCGCGACTGTCTAGCTCTAGGTGAGCCAATGAAGATTGGTTACCTACCAGATTCATTCTCTATGAGCTCTCAGCTGCCAGCTATCTACAAAGGTTTTGGCATCAATCGCGCTATGTTCTGGCGTGGTTGTTCAGAGCGTCACGGCACAGATAAAACCGAATTCTTGTGGCAATCAAACGATGGCAGCGAAGTCTCTGCGCAAGTACTGCCACTGGGCTACGCGATTGGTAAATACCTACCGCAAGACGAAGAAGGTCTGCGCGCACGTCTAGATAAATACTTCCCAGTGCTAGAAAAGCCGTCGGTAACCAAAGACATCTTACTACCAAACGGTCACGACCAAATGCCTATCCAAAAAGACATCTTCGAGGTGATGGATAAGCTACGTGAAATCTACCCAGACAAAGAATTCAAAATGAGCCGCTTTGAAGAAGTGTTCGAGCGTATTGAAGCCGAGCGCGATCAGCTTGATACCATCAAAGGCGAGTTCAACGACGGTAAATACATGCGTGTTCACCGTACTATTTCTTCAACACGTATGGACATCAAACTGATCCACGCAGAAGTAGAGAACAAGATCGTAAACATTCTTGAGCCATTAGCGTCTATCGCATGGACACTGGGCTTTGAATACCACCACGGTCTAATCGAGAAGATGTGGAAAGAGAGCATGAAGAACCACGCTCACGACTCGATTGGCTGCTGCTGTTCAGACAAGGTACACGCAGAGATCTTGAACCGTTACATCCTTGCGGACGATATGGCGACTAACCTGATCAACTTCTACAAACGTAAGATTGTTGACCACATGCCAGCACGCGAAGGTTGCGACAAGCTAGCACTATTCAACCTATCGCCATACGCTCGTGAAGAAGTGGTAAACACCACCATCACTATCCGTGCAGAACAGTTCAACCTGTTTGATGAAAACGGCACGCCAGTTGAGTACTTCATCCAAGATCAACGCGTGATCGACCCAGGTAAGATTGACCGTCAAATCGTTCACTACGGTAACTACGACCCGTTCATCGAATACGATATTCAAATCAAGCACACCGTGCCAGCGATGGGCTTCACTACCCTACACATTCAAGCGAATGAGAAAGGCACGCAAAAAGTGGCTGAGCAAAAAGAGTTCCTTCTTGAGAATGAATTCTACCGCATCAACGTAAACGCGAATGGCACTCTGAACATCTTCGACAAAGAGACAGAGCACCTTTACGAACAAGCGCTGCGCATTGAAGACGGCTCTGACGATGGCGACGAATACGACTACTCACCTTCTCGTAAAGAGTGGCTACTGTTCTCAGACGAATTCGATGCAGAAGTGAATGTGAAGCATGAAGGCTTCCAGTCTGTAGCAACCATCAAACTGCGCATGAACTTGCCTGAGAACCTACAACAACGTGAAGAGCGCACAGGTCAAAACGGTTACCTAGACGTGAACTGCCAAGTGGTTCTAAAACAAGGTACACGCCGTATTGAAGTTCGTATGGAGCTGGACAACCAAGCTGACGACCACCGCGTTCGCGTATTAGTACCAACACCGTTTGTGTCTGAAACCGTGGTAGCGGACAACCAGTTCGGTTTGATCACTCGTCCAACGAACGATCCAGAAATGGCGAACTGGGAAGCAGACGGCTGGAAAGAAGCACCAGTGCCAGTTTACCAGCTAATGAACTTTGCTGCGGTTGAGAACGCACAAGGTGGTATGGCACTGATGAGCAACGGTCTGCGTGAGTTTGAAGTGATTTCAAGCCAAGGCAATGAAGAGCGTGACACATTCGCCCTAACCCTTCTGCGTGGTATCGGCGTATTGGGTAAAGAAGAGTTGTTGCTTCGTCCGGGTCGTCCATCTGGTATCAAGATCCCGACGCCAGATTCACAAGTACGCGGCAAGATCGTTTGTGAGTTCGCACTGTTTGGTTTCGCGGGCAACCACATCGAAGCAAACGTAATGGCGGCAGCGCGTGACAACGTGACTCCAATCCAGTGCTACAACAAGATCCCTTACAACGCGATGAAGCTGAACGTAGGCGAGCAAAATTTACCGCTAACGCACAGCTTACTAAACAAATCGCTAGAAGGCGCAGTACTGAGCGTACTGAAGAAGGCGGAAGACGAGGATGCACTCATTCTGCGCGTCTACAACCCATCAGAGAGCGAAGTGATTAACGACACTGTGGCATTTACTGCAGAAGTAACGTCATGGAAAGAAACACAGCTAGACGAGAAAGTACTATCAAATGAGGTAGATACATCATCGTTCGGCGCGCTGAAACCGTGTCAGGTTAAGTCTTTCCAAGTGAAGTTCTAATCCGGTTCTCAGGGTAAGGTCATCAACTAGATAACCCGTCCAAACCGACTCAGGCTTGCTCTCATCGTGGAGCAAGCCTCTCCTCTTCTTTCGTTCCAATCAAGAGAATATCGCCATGCAACACGCTCTATTCAAACTGGACAATGTGATTCAAAACTACGCTTGGGGCAGCCACACCTCGATTCATGATTTATTCGGCATCGACAATCCAGCGAACGAGCCACAAGCAGAAATCTGGATGGGAGCTCATCCAAACGGCTGTTCAAAGCTTGCTGACACCAAACAACTGTTGTCAGAAGTCATCAACCAAAACAAAACGCAATCGCTGGGTGATTACACCGCTGCACGTTTTGGTGAACTACCATTCCTATTTAAAGTGCTTGCCGCTGAAACACCGCTTTCTATCCAAGTACACCCTAGTAAGCACAAAGCGGAAATTGGCTTCGCTCGTGAAAACGAACAAGGCATTCCACTTAATGCTGCCAACCGTAACTACAAAGATCCAAACCATAAACCGGAGTTGGTTTACGCGCTGACGTTTTACAAAGCGATGAACGGCTTCCGTCCAATTGAGCAGATCTTATCTCTGTTTGAGCAAGCGAACATCTCTGCTCTAGAGACAGAAATCAACGCACTGAAAACCACACCAAACAGTGAAGGTCTCAAAGTGTTCTTCTCAGCAATTATGTCGTTAGAAGGCGAACGCAAACAGCAGGCTTTGAATGAGCTTTACGCAAGCCTAGAGCGCCCTGCGAAAACCGCTATGGCACGAGAAGCTTACGGTTATATTCAAGACTTCCGTCAGCATTACGCGGACGATATTGGTCTGTTTTCGCCATTGATGTTGAACACGATTGAACTCGCTCCGGGCGAAGCGATGTTCCTCCATGCAGAAACGCCACACGCCTACGTCCAAGGAACAGGTTTGGAGATCATGGCGAACTCAGACAACGTGCTGCGCGCTGGCTTAACACCTAAGTACATCGACGTTCCTGAGCTTATCGACAACACCATCTTCAACGCGATTGACCCAGAACAAATCAAGCTCGCGCCCGTACATAAACAAGGCAAGCTTAGTTACCCAATTCCGGTGGATGATTTCGGTTTTGAAGTGATGGTCGTTGAAGGTACAGCAACCACTCAATTCGTGCGCAGCGCAGAGATTTTGTTTTGTATCGAAGGGGAAATCTCGGTTTCTAGCCAAGACGATCACATCACTTTGAAAGCGGGTGAATCGGTATTCGTCTGCAGTAACTCAGTGAAGTACGTTTGCCAAGGTCACGGAACCTTAGCTCGCGCCTTTAACTGATTGGCAAAATGAACTGACAGCTTATTGGATAGCGGCTTTCTGTTATCCAGTAAGCACGCTCCTAACCTAGGTTTGCGCTGATTTTGTCAGTGGTCAGCAATAACCACCTTGTCACGCTCCACTTCGATGACGCCTTTCGAAGGCGAGCAGGCATTTACCGTTGATATTCGTGGTCAACTCCATCATTTTGACCATCCCCACCAATGTCTAGCGAAGAGCATTGGTGGGATTTTTTGTTTACAGCGCTTTTAATACTTCCATCGCAAGCGCTTCATCGTCTTGCTCAGCCAAACCACTGATACCAATTGCACCGACGACTTTCCCTTCTTGTTCTACAGGTACTCCGCCCATAAAGCCAGTGATCTTTGGGTCAGTCCAATAACTCAACTGCTTACCTGTTTCACGAGCCCAAGCGCCCAAATTGCCACTAGGCTGACGGTCTCTAGCCGAGGTGTAGGCTTTATTTTGTGCCAACAAACCTGCTTGCACGCTCACATCATCCATTCGGGCAAAACCGAGCAATTCGCCATGCGTATCAACCACGGCAACCGCAATGTATTGCTTGCGAGTAGTGGCAATTTCCAATGCCGTTTGAATCAGAGTTTGAACTTGTACGTATTTCATTTTTCTCTCCTACGGGATCTCATGCCCAAGGGTTTTCTCGAACAAGCCATACCAATGGCTGCGCGACAGCGTGACGTTTTCCACTTGAGCACAAGCGCGAATACGTTGTGGGTTTGCAGTACCAATAACAGGCTGAATTTGGTTTGGATGACGCGTCAGGAAGGCTAAAACAATCGCCTCAGACGACACGCCATATTCAGCAGCCAACGCCATCACCATCTCCGCCGTCTGTCTAGTATTGTGATCATCAGAATGTAAGCCGCGCTCTGAGAATCTTCCCTGCGCCATACTGCCCCACGCTTGCAGTTGGATACTGTGCTTACGGGCATGCTCCAGTGTTCCTGCAACGTAGTCAGATGCAGACGAAGGAAGCCCCATGCCTTGCTTGATGAAGTCAGACTTAGCCAGACTCATTTCCAACTGGTTCGCCACAATAACTTCGCCCGTTGCCTGTTGGAGAAGATCAATTTGAGCACTGTTCATGTTAGAGACACCGAAGTGGTTAACTTTGCCAGCTTGTTTCAGGGCTTGTAGCGCTGTGCCCAGTTCTTCAAATTCAACCAAAGGATCCGGGCGATGCAGCATCAAAACATCAAGGTTTTCCACGCCAAGGCGATCAAGAATACCCTCAACAGAAGCCGTCACCCATTTAGCAGAGAAGTCATACTGCTTCACACCTTGCTCATCTCCTAGACGGATGCCGCACTTGGATTGCAGATACATTCGTTCTCGTAACGTTGAGTCATTGGCTAAGATGCGCCCAAACACTTCTTCTGCCTTACCGAATTTGTAGATATCCGCATGATCAAAGAGATTGATGCCCACCTCTAATGCTACCTCTACTGCGGCATAAGCTTGGTTTTCATCTTGGGCGGTTAATGAGTTGCGATTCCACTCCCCTCCGAGTCCCATACAGCCGAAAACCAAGCGGCTAACGTTAGGTAAGGTTTTGGCGAGCGGTAGTGTTGGATTGTTCATCGTTATTCTCACTTTTCCGATTTCTGCATTTTCAATTTCTTAAATTAACTCGAACCATCTTACCGTTCGTAAAAATTAGTTTAATACCGTAAAATCGAATTCATTATCCTCACTAGCGAACAATTAAGATGGCAGATTACAAAAGAATCGAAAAACTGATGCTGTTTGCCGAAGTGGCTCAAACACTCAATTTTTCTAGAGCAGCGGAGCAACTTGGCATTTCTAAAAGTTACCTGTCGGAACAAATCAAGCGATTGGAATCGGAACTCGCTACGCCTTTGATTGTTCGAACTACACGCAGCGTGAGATTGACGGCAGAAGGTGAATCGATCTTTGCGCAAGCGGAAGATCTCAAACGACGCGTAATGGAAATGGAAAAGAGTTTAAGTCAGCAATCTGAGCAAATAGACGGTCTGATTCGGCTTACCGCTCCCAAGATGTTTGCTGAAGCGGTGCTGCATGATTTATGCGTCGCGTTTCGCGCTCTACATCCAAACGTAGAGTTCGAGATCCTTTCTAGCTATCAAGCGTTTAATCTGACGGAAACCAGCGTCGACTTTGCGTTTAGAGCGACAAGAACGCCGCCCGAGAATATGATTGCGCATCACCTTTTGGACTACGACCACTGGCTGGTTGCCTCTCCTCAGTATCTGCAAGAAAAAGGCACGCCGGAGACGTTAGCGGATTTAAAACAGCATCAATGCTTAACCACACTGCATCAAAAAGAATGGCCTTTAAAAACAGGAACGGTTCAAACCCAAGGTTGGCTTTCAAGCAATGAAAACCGCTTACTCAAAGAATCAGCCCTGTCTGGCAATGGCGTTGCACGATTAGCAAGTTACTTTGTCGAGCAAGACGTTGATAATGGGCGACTTGTGCAGGTTCTATCGGAAGAAACTGACCACCAGCACAACGCAGTGTACTTAGTGTATCCGCAACTTATCTATCAATCAGCGAAAACCAAGGCCTTCATTGAATTCGTGAAGCAGCACTTTGCTAAATAACTAAGGCAGTTAATCCGCTGACCACACCGAACGAATATCTGGCCATCCCCAGTTAGTTAGTGCAACGTCTTCTAACACACCTTGGAAGCGCAAAGTTTGCGTATGGTGGAACATAGGTGCAATCCAGTATTCGCTGACGAGTGTGGAAGCAATAGGTTCGAGCGCTTTGAGGTAACCTTCTAGCGAGGTATACGCGCGCACTTTCTCTAATTGCTCATCCAACCAAGTCGCATTTTCTTCACCCAATGTGTGGTGCAACACGGTATTGCTAAAGAAGTTGGTAAACGCCGATGCATGACGGTTGTCATCCAAGTTGATGTTCGTCACCACCAAGGTTTCATCTAGCGTGCCGTTTTTGGCTTTTTCGCTTAGCTCTCGGTAGGAATACATCACAATGCCGACTTTGCTTCCCGTCCCTTCAAGTAGGTTAGCAATTGCACGCGCACATCGTCTCAATGCCGTGTAGTTGTACCCTGCGATGGTGATATGTTTAGGTAGCTTGCTTTCTTCACCAAACGGTCTTAGTACGGGCTTCCACGTTGGCAACATGTTGTAAGCAGGCACACTTCCAAACACGATCTTTTCCTTGCGCATCACATCAGCAAGGCGCTCCGGTTGAATCAACTCGGCGATGTAACGACGCTGCGCTTGAGACAGAGGATACTTTGCATGTTGATTGAACAAGGCGAACAAGCAACCGTCCTCGGTGCGACTGCGCTGACTCGCCGGAGCCACTTCCGCATCTTGTGTCGACATATAGTGCCCGCACATGCTGTCGGCAAGCTCGTCGTCCGCTTTCTCTACCTGTTTCGGCGGTGTATTTGCAGCTAGGGATGGGTTCTCCATTTTCTCATCATTGACGATCCAGATTGTCACCATGTCGGTCAGTACTCGACAGGCGTAATAGCCGTCAAAAGCTTGCAGTTTTAATCGATGAGCACTGTGTTCAATCACAGAGAAAGGACCACTGCCAACGACCAAATTGTTATTGGCAACGTTCACTTGGCTAACGGGTTGAATGCCGTACTTCACGCCAGAAATAAGCCCAGCAAAACCCAAATCTGGCTTGCTGAGGGTAAACACAACCTTGAGTGGGTTTGGCGCGGTAATGTTATCGACATGAGCTAACTCTTTCTCATACAACTCAAGAGAACTGAGCTTAGCAAACAGGCTAACAACGGTATCGGCATCAATCGGTGCACCATTGTGAAAGGTTAAGCCCGGGCGCAGGTAAAAAGTCCATTCGTAACTTTTCTCGTCATAACGCCAATGATGAGCAAGTTCTGGCTTCACCACTCCGTTGTAGTCACTGGATACCAAACAACAGTAGATTTGACGCAAGAAGAAGCGCTCACTGCTGCGGTGCAGTTGATGAGGAACAATACGCTCAAACATACGTTTGTAGGTGAGCTGAATGTTGAGTCGACCTTCTTGAACAGACGCCCCAGAAGTGGTTTTGAGCAAACGTCCAAACGCAGCTTCATCTTCATCGAGAATCGCCAACGCTTTTTCGTATTTACCCAGCTTGATTCGCTCCAGTGCGAGGCTTTCTTTTAACGCACTCAACTCGATGTTCAGCAATAACGTTGAACGCTGATTTCGTCCCGCTTTTGGCAGCCAACTCAACCATGCTTGCTCCTGCATTTGCGACAGTAAGCTGCGTGCATGGCGAGGAGAAGTGAACAACAAGTCAGCGACTTCCTGCAATGTGGTTTTGGCTTCACTCCCCACGCCAAAGGGAGTGAGTCGTTGGTAGTAGCGGAACAAGTTGAGATCAGACACCGCGCGCCCTCAAAAAGTGGATATAGGTTTATTTTACTCAACTTATCCGAGAGAAAATAAGAAAACTTCCAAACACTTTGTTCCCCTTTTTACCCCCACTAACACAAAAATCGGTGAGTTAGCGCACCTTCTGGGGCTAACTAGGAATAAACCACAGAAATCTACTCTCTTTTTCAGCTCCTCTTTTCTTCGCATACTGACCCTGTCAGCAACAAGGAGGAAACACTATGCGATTCCGAATTCGATCAGCGAAAGACATGCCTACGATGGCAACCTATTTCCGAGAGCGCGTTGCGCATTCGGACAACAAGCTTGAAGTAATGGCTCTGGTAACAATGAACGATTTCTTCAACTGGTAAACGAACCTTAAGCAGAACTTAGCTCCTGATACTACACCCCCACTTCGTTGTATCTTTAAGTTCTGCTTTTCTTTTTCCTCAAGCCAATGACCTAGCTTTGCAATTAAACCCCGCAAATTATTCATACTTGCCTTGCGTTTTTACTTAGTTTCGATTCTGTAGTTGCATCCTTAGCTCTTCAGGCGTACACTTTATCGTAATTCGACGATTAACTATTAAGGCCAGCGAATGAGTGATAAGTGCAACGACACGTGCGAAGTTGTTTTTCAGACAACACAACAACAGCTCGAGAAAGAACAAACTCTAGCAGCACAAGCAAAAGCTTTGTCACATCCAGCACGTTTGCGCATTCTGCATATCCTGCACACTCTCGATACCATGGGCGGTTGTTTGAACAGTGATTTGGTTTCTGAACTGGGTCTTGCACAATCTACTGTTTCCGAGCACTTGCGTATTCTCAAGCAAGCAGGCTTTATCAGCGCGGAGCCAAACCCACCTAAGGTTTGTTACCGCATTCAACGCGACGCGTTTGATAAGTTCAATCTAGGATTTTCCAAGTTATTTGATTAATTGACTTTGCACACTGGTCAGGTGTGCAGAGATAAACTATACCTTTAACTATCGCCTTTCGACGATAAACGAATAAAGAGACCACTATGACTACTCAAGTTTTAAATAGTGCCAGCAACAAAATGAGCTTCCTCGATCGTTATTTAACGGTTTGGATTTTTGTGGCAATGGCAATCGGTGTAGGTATTGGCGCTGCTTTTCCGCAGGTTGCTGAATGGAATGAATCAATGTCAGTGGGCAGCACAAACATCCCACTAGCGATTGGTTTGATTTTAATGATGTACCCGCCTCTGGCAAAAGTAAATTACAACCTATTAGGTACCGTCACTAAAGACAGAAAAGCGATCACGCTGTCTTTGGTCATGAACTGGATTGTCGGCCCTATTTTGATGTTCATCCTTGCATTGACTTTCCTAGGTGATCATCCGGGTTACATGGTTGGTATCATTCTGATCGGTCTTGCTCGTTGTATTGCGATGGTATTGGTATGGAACGATATCGGTGGCGGTAACAAAGAATACGGCGCAGCCCTAGTTGCACTAAACAGCGCTTTCCAAATCGTGACTTACAGTGTGATGGCATGGTTGTTCATCACTGTATTGCCACCAGTCTTTGGTTACGAAGGTTTCGTGGTTGATATCTCGATGATGGACATCGCGGAAAGCGTTCTTATTTACCTTGGTATTCCATTCCTAGCGGGCTTCCTGAGCCGCAAATGGCTGGTCGCTGCGAAAGGTGAGCAATGGTACAACGACGTGTTCATCCCACGCATTTCACCAATTACGCTTATCGCCCTGCTTGCGACCATCGTACTGATGTTCAGCTTGAAAGGTGAGATGATTCTTGAACTGCCAATGGATGTATTCCGTGTAGCAATTCCACTGGCTATCTACTTTGTGTTGATGTTCTTTGTCAGCTTCTTCGTTGGTAAGAAAATGGGCATCGACTACGACAAAAACGCATCGATTGCTTTCACGGCAACAGGCAACAACTTTGAATTGGCAATTGCGGTTTCTATCGCGGTGTTTGGCCTAAATTCAGACCAAGCTTTTGCTGGTGTCATTGGTCCACTGATCGAAGTGCCTGTATTGATTGCTTTGGTGAACGTCGCGCTCAAAATGAAAAAGAAATACTACAAATAACCAAAGGTTATAGTGACTTGAAAGCGCCCGTCGTTAAAGCGACGGGCGCTTTTTGTTTTCCATGCTAGGCATGATGAGATCAACAAAATCCAATTTGCTAACTCAAAGTTTTGAACAATGTTTTAAATTAGAAATTCATATAGGAGTTTGAGTAATGAATTTAGAATATAAAAAACTGAAGTGGCATGCTGTTCTCAAGCTTTCACAACAGACGATTAAGTGTCTAGAAGAAGAAGACAGCACAACTTTGACCGATGTCGACAAAGTGCGCGCGAACGTTCATGCAGCAGAACTACTGCAACAACTCTTGTCCGATCTTGCGATTGCGGATTCTAAGTCTTCGAGCACATTAAGCTCAGTGAAACGCGCTTAGTTTTATTCAGGACACATTAATTGACGACCACCGTTTTGATGTAATCACTCGGTGTTAGGCCGAATTTACCTTTAAAGCGCTGGCTAAAACGCCCTTCAGATTGATATCCACATAATTGCGCCAGCATCGCCACGCTGTAGTGACCGTTTTGCATTAAGTGCAGCGCATGATTTAAGCGCACTTCCGCCAGCACTTCCCGATACTGAGTGCCCTCTTGCTTGAGCTTGCGAATCATGGTCGCACGGCTCATGGCAAAACGTTCAGCCACCAGCTCTAATGGGTGTTCCTCTCCCGGAGAATACGACAAATAACGGCTCAGCTTCTGGCTGAATGTTGTGTTCGCACTCGCAAACAAGTGATGCAACACACCACGCTCAGCAAGTTGTTGATACAACCCCATTACCCAGAAGGTTTGGGTCTCTTTGCTCATGGTTTGTTGGTCAAACGAGAACAAAGCATTGAGCGTGTCTTCCAAGGCTTTATCGGCTTCTAATGTCGGCTTTTCTTCACCCTTATCAATGCTTGCACTCAGTTCAAGCATTGCTTCTGACGGCAAGCAATGAAAGCTGAACATTCTAGAGAGAAACTTACCTTTTTGCGGTAAGTTCTCAAAACTCAATGATGCAGAAGCCTCACAAAGCAGCAGCTCAGAATTGGAAAGATCCAGCGCCGATTCTTTCCAGAAAAGACGCTTACTGCCCGTGATGATCTGAATGATACTTGGGGAATGGATCTTCACATTACGCAGCTTCTGTAACTGCTCGGCACGAAACAACGTGACTCGATATTGATGGCTCATCTATTCCCCTCGTTTTTTATCATCTATCTATTACGGCTTAACGTGTGTACGTCGCCGTCAGTTTTACTTTGTCTAGTGCCATGCTGTTAAGCGTAAAACCAACCACAGCAGCTGGTGTGTTTTCATCTAGGTTTAGTTTCTCGGTTGGCAATGCCCAAACCGTGAATTGGTAGCGGTGCATGCCATCTGCTTCTGGTGGGCAAACGCCACCAAAACCAACTGTTCCGTAGTCAATACGTGACTCTTTACCGCCCAATTTTTCAATGTTCACTGCGCGTGGCAGTTCGCTAACTGAAGCTGGAATGTTAAACGCAACCCAGTGCCAGAAACCACTGCCAGTAGGTGCATCAGGGTCATAAGCCGTGATTGCAAAGCTCTTTGTTCCTGCTGGCGCATCCTTCCACATCAATTGTGGGGATTGGTTACCACCATTACAGCCCCAGCTGTTGTATTCGAAGGTCTTCGCCATAGGATGACCTTCTTGAATGTCTTTACTGGTTAATTCAAATGCTTGCGCTGAACCAACCGCCAATAAGCTTAATGCCAAAACCGATGTAGTGATTGCTTTCATGATGATGCTCCTATTTCTTAAGTTCGGCATAAGTGTATGCCCAAAAAGAAACAGCAGCCCACCATTAAGTATCAATAGCATTCATTTTAAGCTAATCAGTGATACTTTTCGTAATATTTTTAAATTTGCGCTTATCTACGAACTATTTGGTTTATGCTCATTAGCTCAAAAGCAAACAAGGAAGCTCAAATGGAACTGGATATCTACGTGGTGGACGCCTTCACCGATACGCAATTCAAAGGCAACTCTGCAGCGGTGGTGCCGTTAGAGGAATGGCTTGCTCCAGAGTTGATGCAAAGTATCGCGACAGAAAACAATTTATCGGAAACGGCCTTTCTAAAATCCATTGGCGCAAACCAATATGAGATTCGTTGGTTCTCTCCTATAACTGAAATCGACTTTTGTGGACACGCCACACTGGCCTCGTCGTTAGTGCTGTTTGATGAGCTTGGCATTAGTGGCACGATTGAGTTTCATACTCTGGAAGTAGGAACCCTCACCGTGGAGAAGAATGCGCAAAGTAAGATCGAGATGACGTTCCCCACTCGTCCTCCAAAAGCCGTTTCTGATATTCCCTCGGCATTAATTGAAGGCTTAAGTTGCGATGTGGAACGCGTACTGCTTAGCCCTCAAGCGTACTTCGTGGTGGTCGACAGCCAACAGGAGGTACTTGATGTTCAGTACCGTTCGGAGCACCTCAAGACACTCGCTCCTTACGATGTGGTCGTTACTGCGAAAGGCGATCAACAAGACTTTGTATCGCGTTACTTTTGGCCTGCAAATGGTGGCGATGAAGACCCCGTAACCGGCTCGATTCACGCTGGATTAGCACCGTTCTGGGCAGAAGAATTAGGCAAAACATCACTGGTCGCTTACCAAGCTTCCCAGCGCGGAGGTATTCTTCATTGCGGAGTTATTGGCGAACAAGTAAGAGTATCTGGCGACGGCGTGCTCTACATGAAAGGCAAGATTTTTGTGTAGACCTTTAGTTTGTCTTTAGCATTAGCCCAATAAAACAAAGCCCAGCGTTATTGAACTATATAACGCTGGACTTGATGGTTTGAGTAGAGTGATGTCGAACTACTGGAACTTCTCACCCGCAGCAGCAACGAACGCCATTTCTACCAACAGTTCAGGATTTGCCAGTTCAACTTTGACACAAGCACGGCTTGGTGCGCAGCCCTCAGGGAACCACGCATCCCATACTTCGTTAAGGGCATCGAAGTTAGCAAAATCTGTCACGTAAATCGTCACAGATAAGATGCGCGACTTATCGCTATCAACACTGGCTAGCATTTGCTCGGCTTGGTCGAAAATCTGTTGTACTTGTCCTTTCATATCTGCAGTTGTATCTGCTTCTGCCACCTCAACAAAGTTGGCAATACCGTTGAATACCGTTACATCAGACCAACGTTTACATGGATTAATACGATGAATTGTCATGTTATTTCTCTTAATTACTGCTTCTCAACCAAACACACAGGCGCACCGATGTCGCACGAATATCCGGTTGGAGTGATAACGCCAGTTTCCGGATTCCTATGGAAGCTAGCGACATTATTCGAATGTTGATTGGCAACGAGCATCCACTGCCCGTCACAGGATATAACAAAATCTCTTGGAAACGCGCCGCCACAATCGGACGCGGCAATTTGAACCGGAGTATTACTCGTTACATCAAATGTACTGATCAGATTTTGCGCGCGGCATGAGACATAGACAAAGCGCTCATCCACGGAGAGACGAATAGCAGACGCCGCTTCTTTGTTCTCTTCATCGGCTAGCAGCTTCACTTGCTGAGTCAGATTCCATTGCCCGCTTTGCTTGTGAAGTACCACCAGCGTTTCGGACAGTTCGCAAACAACGTAGGCGACAGACTCATCACGATTGAAGACCAAATGACGAGGCCCAGAACCAGCAGGCATAGCGATGCTTTGAGAAAGTGAAAACTTAACTGTTTCACCATCATTGCCGTAGTCATAGAAATGAACACAGTCTGTGCCTAAATCGACCACAGCCAATTGAGCGGAGTGTTTTAAAAAAGTGACTTGATGCGCATGAGGTGAAGTTTGACGATCAATATTCGGCCCATTGCCTTCTACATACAATTCTGCAATGGATTTCAAAGGCTTGCCTTGCTCATCAAGTTGGTAAACACTTACATTGCCGGAACCGTAGTTTGCAACAGCGAGTAACGGTTCTTTAATATCGATATGGCAAGGGTAATCACCTTCAATTGGCAATCCATAGCTGTCTGTTTTTTCAGCAAATATCAGCTCTACACCTTCCAAGCGATTGACTTCATTAAAGGTATATAAACCCTCTCCTTTGAGCGCAAGGTAAGAAGGGTTACGAACCGTTTTCACCGCTTCTGGAACATGTTCATTGGTGAGCGTTAATGCGCCAGTAGCAGTATCGAGAGAAACACACGCAATGCCCTGACTTTGGCTTGGTGAATCGGTATAGGTGCCTACATAAAAATGTAAGTGACCATTTACTATCATGGGAAACCTTTAGGAGATAAAAGAGTGCTTAACCGATAAGATGCCGCCTGCGTTACCAGACGGCAATCCCTTTTAGTTATCAATCGGTTAAAGTGTGAAGCAACTGCTCGGTTGGTACGACGATGGCGACAATCGTTTCATCAAAAATAATCGCATTTTCATTGATGGTGCGTTGATACGCTTCAGCGTCAGATTGGCTAATGTCACTGCCCTGCTTGGCGAGCTCAATCAAGGTTAAACCTAAATCGGCAACTTTGATTGCGGCTTCTGCAGCCGGCACTGTTTCTGCTGAGGCCACGTTCGACGCGAAAATAGGTTTGGCTTGCTGCGCTGCTAACTTAACGCTTTGATAATGCATCGCCAACGCATCCAATGCTGCTGTATCACCTTGAGCATAAGCCGCGACCAAATCTTGCATCTCATACACTGCTAGGCTTTCTACTGGCAGTGCATCCGCAAAGCGGTTTAATCGCTCATACTGATTGTATAAATCACCTTCAATTGGCGTAGAGATCCATTTCTCCCAATGACGAGCGTAGTATTGAGCAGGTTCGATGTACTGCGCAAATGTTTGTAGCGGCGTTTCGTCCGCACCATTAGCAAGACGTTTTAGCATCATATTGGCATCGGCGTGATGGCGTAGACCAAGCGAAACCTCAGACCATGTATCCATCACCTTCATGCGTTTGTACATGCTGCGCTCATCGGTCAGCTCCTGACTCGACCATAGACGCTCAGCAATCGCGTAGCTTCTAGGCCATAAGCGTTGCTCGATGGTCATTGAATCGAGGTTCTCACCCCAGATGGTGATTTCTCCACCTAAAATTAACTGTTGTTCTTTCTCGGTCAGTTCAGCCGGATAGCCGCCATTCGGCTTAGGAATGACACTCCCTGCCATGTCGCTGCTCGCGACCAATTCTCCAGTCGCAGGCCAACGAACATTGCCAATCAATTGGTAACTGGTGTCTTTCAACTTGCCATCCGCGAAGTCATAGTTGAATTCGGTGTAAGACATAAAGTTATCGAAGTGCCCTTTAAACTTCACACCCGGCACGTACTCGATGATGAACACCTCTTCGCGAGACTTACCGTTGTAATCGGTAAACGCACGGTAGCTACCGTCTGTCGCTTCTATAATGGTTAGATTACCTGTACGTGGACCACCTTTGTTGCGTGGTTTCACCCAGTCATAAGTCGCGAATTTCTCACCTTGATGAAGTTGATCATCAACCGTGATTCCTTTCGGCATTGGATCATTGCGGTAGTGGTAACTGGTTGGTTGTGGCTGGTCTAGGTAATAGCCTGTTGAGAGAATACCTTGGTAGCCCTCTTTTGCTGCTCTACCGATACTGTCGTGCCCTTGCCAACTTTGAATCACAATCGAGGTTGGAAGGTCTTTGTGCCAGATTTCATCCCAACCTGTCATCTTCTTGCCACGTGCTTCCAGCATCTGTTCAACCTTGGTGTTCAGATACGATTGCAGACCACGCTCTCCATCCAGATTGTTGTCTTTGATGAATTGCTGAATCTTCGGGTTGTCTTTCCACTGTTGGTAATTTGGTTCATCCCCGCCGATATGGAAGTACTCATCTGGGAAGAGCTCAACCACTTCGTCAAACACGCTCGCCAGCATCTTGTAGAGTTCAGGATTGGTCGGGTCCATTAGCGGCTCAAACACACCCCAGCCACGTTGGTGCGGATAAGATTGCTCACCCATACCAGACATTAATTCAGGGTAAGCGTGCGCCACTGCCGAAGCATGTCCCGGCAAAGAAATTTCAGGGATAACTCGAATCCCAAGGTTACGCGCGTAATTCACCACATAACGGATTTCATCTTTGGTGTAGTAATCACCATCTGCGGTGTTTTGCCAAAGCTTTTGGTAATTATCGAGCTGGATACGAATCGCTTGGTCATCCCAAATATGCCAATGGAAGACGTTCATTTTTGCTGATGCCATTGCATCGAGTTGACGAAGAATCACATCAAGTTCGATAAAGTGACGGGAAGTATCATAAGAAACACCACGCCAAGGAAAGCGAGGTTCATCTTGAATCGACACCGCAGGCACAGAGTAGCTAGTCGCGTCCGTAGTCACCAACTGCAAGAAGGTTTCTAAACCATGGAAAGCACCGTAAGGGCGTTCGGAGCGAATGATGATCTGACCATTACGCGATTCAAGTTGGTACGATTCATCACTGTTAATGTCTTGCACCTCTGACTTGGGCGCATTACGAATATCAATCACCAAGGTCGCGTCTTTTTCCGACTCGGCATGCCAGTTCAACATCGGTAAGCCGGTTTGGCGATATAGACGGTCCATGGTGCGCTTAGCGTTGAACTGCACGCGCGGTGAATCGTAGCCTTTGATGTAAATGCTGAAGGATTTATCCAGTGTGATTTTACCCTGCCCCAACTCTACATTTTGTGGGTAAGGCATTAGGTTAAGATCGGTGTTGGGAGTCATCGCCATTGCTGCCGTTGGAATTGTGATTAAGCCTGAAATGAGTAGTGCTAATGTACCTTTGTTCATCCGCGCCATCCTGTCGTTACTAGGGTCTGTTGATCTTTCGCGGTTAAATTTTGTTCGAGATAAAATCGTTTTAGGCGCGGCAAGGAGTGTGCCGCCTAGTCATTCTAAGCAAATACTCCTTAACAAAGCATAAAACGATTTTAGCCGAACCCTTTGGGCAGCGTTTGTTGGTCATTTCTACTGCGTTATCGACTTCTCATGTAGGCTAGCTACATAGCAAAGTCTCTGCCTTGTATAAATATCCAACAATTCGCTGCAAAAATCAGCTCGAAAGTTCAACAGACCCTATACTTGTTCAACCCAAGTCACGCTATTTAATGGGGTCTGGTGACTTGGGTAAAAGAGCTCAGTTTGAGTTACGCAACCAGCTCTACTGCTTCACGAACCAGCTTGCCAATTTCGTCCCATTGTTCGTTTTCAATTAAGCTCGGTGCCACCATCCAAGTACCACCGCAACAAACCACACGGTCGATGGCTAGGTAATCATTGACGTTGCTTTTACCGATACCGCCTGTCGGCATCAGACTCACATCAACATAAGGTGCGAGTAGTGACTTCACCATCGCGATACCGCCGCTCGCTTCCGCCGGGAAGAATTTGAGGAAGTTCAAACCCAGCTCGAGTGCTTGTTCAACCTGACTTGGGTTATTGACGCCCGGTACGATTGGCATATTGATTTCTTGGCAGCGACGCACGGTATTGGGGTTCAACCCCGGCGCAACAATAAACTCTGCACCCGCGTCTTTTGCTTGGGTAATCTGCTCTGGCGTCAGTACCGTGCCAGCACCGATGCACATTTGCGGATAAGCATCACGCATGGCTTTAATCGCATCGGCAGCGGCTTCTGTTCGAAACGTCACTTCCGCGACTGGCAGACCGTTTTCTACTAACACTTTCGCCAATGGAATCGCGTGCTCAACCTTATTGATTTGGATAACAGGAATAACTTTAAATTGCTGAAGTTGCTTAATCATTGCTTGGGACATAATACGTTCTCGGAAATTATCGAATTAGATTAGTCATGGCGTCGTTTGGAATGATCGCGCCAGGATATTGAATAACAGTTGCTGCTAGTGCGTGACCGAGTTGGGCAGACTGCTCACAGCTTTGCCCGGTCAATCGACCTGCAAGGTAACCAGCAGCAAAAGAGTCGCCAGCGGCACAGGTGTCGATTACTTTGACAACCTTTTCTGCAGCTACGTAAGCGGTTTGCTTGTCATCACCATGCGACCAAACCAATTTGCAAGGCTCACAGCCACGTTTAATCACGATTTCTTGACAACCAAAGCGAAGGCAGCGCTGCTCGGCACTTTCCTCTTCACCCCATACCAAGACATCATCGTCTTCAGTGATAAGCGCAATGTCGACTAAAGGCAGAATTTGGCTGTACCAATGCTTTGCCTCTTGTGCAGACCAAAGTTGAGGACGGAAGTTATTATCAAAGATAACCTTGCCTCCACCTTGTGAGAACTGACTTAACGCCTTTTTAAGCCTTACTTTACTATCGTCATTTAATATCGCAATGCTAATACCACTTAGGTAGAGGTAATCCAGCTCTCGGTTCGCAATCGCGGCTTCTAATTTGTTGAGTGAAGAGGTAGAGAAGTAACTTTTAACGGCTGCGCTGTCACGCCAATAAAGAAAGCTGCGTTCGCCCTCTTGGTCGGTCTGCACCATGTACAAACCCAGTAGTTGAGCTGGGAAGATCTCGACAAGGTCAGTCGCAATGCCCTCTTGTTGCCAGTTTTCCAGAAGTTCTTGAGAAAGTACGTCTTCCCCAAGACCGGTAGCGTAAGACACTTGGACTGGTTGCTGAGCCGTCAGTCGAGAGAGGTAAAGTGCGGTATTGAGCGTGTCGCCACCAAAGCCTTTTCGAATTGGGTCGCCACTCAGTTCAATCATGCATTCGCCAAAGAAAGCAATTTTAGTCTGGGATGAATCGGTCATCGTTCACCTACTTTGGATAGATTTAGAATGGTGGCTCGGGGGAGCCACCAGTTTGTCAGGAGCTTATGAGCAAGTTTCTGTTCGAGCCGAAGCTCTTTGCTATTAAGCGTTTTGATTTGCTGTTGTGCGGTTTTTTAATGAAGCATCTTCTTCTAGAACACCATCGTCAGACAGTTCCATTTCCATCAGAGCACGCTCATCATCTAGGATTGCTCGTGCCATTTCTGGTGACACTTGGTTAGCTGGAGTCACTAGGCTCACTGACACACCAGCAGTTAGGGCAAATAAGCAAGATGGAATCACTGGGTTGCCCCAGAAAGCGGTTAGGTCAGGGCTCATCATTACTGCAAATGAAGCGATAGACGCACCTGCCAATGTTGCCAATGCACCTTGCCAGTTGTAACGCTTCCAGAAGCGACCCAACATACCGCACACGAACATGCCAGACATAACTGTCGAGATCATCTTAGTGATGTAGCTAATGATGTCGTTCGAAGTTAGCGCGAACAGCAATGCACAACCGATCACTACAACCAAAGCCAAGCGAGAGTAATTCAACATGGATTCTTTGTTTGGCACACGACCGGTGAACATGACGTAAACATCACGCAGTAAGATAGACACGCCCGCAATCGCATCGGAACTTGCACTCGACATGGTTGCCGATAGACCTGCAATCAGAACGATAAGACCAACACCTACTGGCAATACCGTTGCCGCGATGTATGGGAAAGCAAAGTTCGCGTTGTTTAGTTCAGGGTCAATCGCATGCGCCGCCATACCAATGACTGCTGGAATGATAGAGAAGAACAAGTACAGCACACCAGAAGCCACGAACGAACGGCGGATGGTTGATACATCTTTGCCTGAGTAGATGCGTTGGCGGAATGAAGGCGTTGCAAGTACACCCACACCAATCACAACAGCAAGAGAAACCGCTGGGATTAAACCAAGCTTATCAATCGCAAGGAAGCTAACCGCTTCTGGGTCCATGGCAGAGTAGAGGTTATCCAAGCCACCAATGTGCTGCACTGACAGTACCGCCATTAGGATGAAGCCAACGAATAAGATGATAGCTTGAATGGTGTCCGTCCAAACCACCGCAGTGTAGCCGCCAATAACAACGTAAATGGTAAACGCTGCTGCGATGATCATCTTCGCAGTGCTCAGCTCAATATCGGCAATCCACGCTAGGTACATACCACCACCAAGGATGTGTGCGCCCAACCAGCCGATAGAAGCGATAAAGATAAGCAGACCAACCACGTTCTTCACGATGCGGTTTGCACCTACGTAGTATGCGAGCTCTTCACTCATGGTCATAAAGTTGAGTTTACGAACTGGCGCAAACCACAGCGCCAATAACAAGATACCAATTGCGCCACCAATGCCGTAAAGCGCACCAGCCCAACCGTTTGAGTAACCAAAGCCCACCGCGCCCATACTAGAGCCCGTGCCAACCATGGTTGCTACCGTGGTACCTAATACGAGGAACAGAGGTAAGCCTCGACCACCGAGTAGAAAGTCTTCACCTGATTTTTGATTGCGAGAGACAAACCATCCCAACCAAATTAAAAATAAGACATACGCACCGAAGCCTGTAAGAAAAAGTGTACTGTTCATTGAACACCTCTCATATCAAAATCCATCTTTCAGATTGATATAATTCCAGCAGCAAGTATTAGATTTTATTCCAGAAATTATCTAATTTTATTTTTATAGCTTTTGCTAAATATATTAGGCACTACTGCTTTATGAAATTATATTTATGTAGGGAGTGAGAGTGCCCAAAAGATAATAACAGGAAAGTAATTATTTCCGGCACTCAATTTTATTTAATTAGGTAAAATGTGATTTCTATCGGCGATCTTCGCGGTAGCAAGTCACATCAACTTCGACTTTCACGTCCACCACGAGATCACATACCATGCAAATACGTGCCGGTGGGTGGTCACCGAAGAACTCTCTGAACACTTTATTGAACGATTGGAAGTAACGAGAATCCGTTAGCACCACTTTCACGTGTACCACGTCAGCTAACGTATAGCCTGTTTCTTCCATGATGTCGACACAGTTTTGAATCGCTAGACGAGATTGGTCAACGATACCGCCTTCTACCACTTCGCCATCAGTCATTGGTGTTTGACCCGATACGTATAAGAAGCCGCCCGCTTCTGTTGCTCGTGCAAATGGTAAATGTTGACCGCCTGTACCTACGCCGCCTTCTACACCATAACGTTTAATTGACATAATATTCTCCAGTGATAATGCTTAATCTATAAAATTAATTTATTTAATAAGTTATTGATGGGTATTATTTCGATAAATAAATACGCCATTTCTATTTTCGGTGACTTTATCTTTTAAATAAGATAGCACGCCATTTACAAATACAGATTCAATACCTTGCGCGACAGAAATTGGATTTTCGAACGTTGCAGTATCTTTAATTGTATTTGGGTTAAATAAAACCAAGTCCGCGTAAGCGCCTGTTTTTATTTCCCCACGATCTTTCAGTTGGTAGCGTGTTGCTGACATCCCCGTCATCTTGTGAATCGCTTCTGCCAATGGGAAAAGCTGTTCTTCACGACAGTAATGCCCCAAAACTTTCGGGAATGTGCCCCACAAACGTGGATGTGGGTGCGGGTCGTTTGGTAATCCGTCCGAGCCCACCATGGTCAACTTATACTTAAGTACACGTTTGACGTCGTTTTCATCCATGCAGTGATAAACCGCGCCCGCAGGTTGCAACGCTTTTGCAGCTTCCATAAGAGGCAGTTGCATCTCGTCAGCAATGTCTTTCAGCATCTTGCCAGCGTGTTCAGGTTTACTTTCAGACCAAGTGATGAAGATGTCGATTTCATCCGTCACCTGTTTTAAATCCAGCGTTGAAGAACTGGCGGAGTATGGGTAGCAATCGCAAGACACGTCTTGATGCTCAGACACCTTATCCATCAAATCCAGCACTTCTACCGTGCGTCCCCAGTTGCCTGCACCTGCACATTTCAGATGAGAAATCACCACTGGCACTTTGGCGTACTGCCCAGTTTCAAAGGCTTCTTCCATTGCACTGATGATTTCTTCAAACTCGGTGCGCATGTGTGTGGTGTAGATACCACCGTGATGGCCAAGAATTTCCGCTAGGCGCATGACTTCATCCGCGTTCGCTTGCTTGGCACTCGCATAAGCAAGACCCGAGCTCAATCCCAATGCGCCCTCTTCCATCGCTTGTGCCAGTGTTTGGCGCATTTGCTCGATTTCTTCATCGGTAGCCGTGCGCAGTAAGTCGTCCATCACGTTGTTACGTAAAGTTGTGTGACCGACTAACGCAGCAACGTTGACCGCAGGGTTCGCCGCTTGTACCGCCTTCGCATACTCCGCAAAAGTTGGGTATTTGAAGTCTTCCTGCTTGCCCAATAGGTTCATTGGGTCTGGCGGAGTATCACTGAGTACCGCAGGGCTCGCGCTAATTCCGCAATTGCCTACGATTACCGTCGTCACGCCTTGGCTGATCTTTGGCAAGCAGTCAGGGTAACGAATCACGTTGGTATCATCGTGCGTGTGCACATCAATAAATCCCGGAGCCAACGCAAGACCCTGACCGTTGATAACCTTCTTTGCAGAAAGCTCGTCTAGCTGCCCTACTTGCTCAATACGATCTTGACGAATCGCAACATCAGCAATGAATGGTGCTGCACCCGTACCGTCAAATACCTCTACGCTTTTGATAATGGTATCGAACAACATACTTCACTCTCTTCGTCCGTCGTTAACATGATTCCATCTTAATAATTCTTGAAATTTAAACAGTGAAGAAACACACAAAAAAACTCAGATTTGTTTGATACTTTCTAACATATTATTTATGGTGGTTAGCAACAAACACTTAATATCAATCACTTAGACCATGTTAGAAGTAGGTACGCCATGAAAGACAATCGCCAAAAGTGTGATAAAAACTATCATAATGAGTGTGTTACCACGCCAGGTTACGGAGAAAAGGCTCAACCTGTTGCGTGCAATTCGGACGGGTTACACAGCTTGATCCATGAAGAGATCACCTTGCCCGCTGCGGTGATCAAATCTTCTTCATTAAAGAACAACCTCGATTGGATGCAGCGTTTTGCCAATCAACACAAAGTGAAGTTGTCACCGCACGGTAAAACCACCATGACTCCCGCTTTCTTTCAGCAGCAATTAGAAAACGGCGCTTGGGGCATTACCGTCGCAACGCCGGCTCAGGCAGAGATTGCCGCGCTAGGCGGAGCGAAAAACATCATCATGGCGAACCAACTAGTCGGGCGCGCGAATATGACCATCATCGCCAACTTGATTGAAAACCACGGGGTCAACTTCTATTGCTGTGTGGACTCAAGCCGAAACGTCAAAGCGCTTGAGCGTGCCTTCGCTGAACATCAATTGCCGCTTAATGTACTGATTGAGTTTGGTGTCGAAGGCGGTCGCTGTGGATGCCGTAATCAACAAGATGTGATTGAGCTCGCCACACTCATCCACCAGCAACCTCACCTCACGCTAAAAGGTATCGAGGTTTACGAAGGTGTCATTCATGGTGACAATGCTGAGCAGGACATCCGTGACTTCCTCAACACCACATTAGAAATCGCAGCCCAACTACAAAACGACAAATTGATTGAGTCCAAGCCTCTGGTCACAGGCGCAGGCTCTGCTTGGTATGACGTGGTTTCTGAATGCTTTGCCAACCTAGAAGATTTTGATGCCGTCATTCGCCCCGGTTGCTACGCGATTCATGACACAGGCATTTACCTAGACGCACAAAACAAAGTCATGCAGCGCGCTGAAAACAACCAAGGTGCGGCGTGTGATTTAGGTGGTGACTTGGAATCGGCACTAGAGCTTTGGGCTTATGTCATTTCTCGCCCTGAACCAACCAAGTTAGTTGCTGGCTTTGGTAAACGTGACGTGGCGTTTGATGCCGGATTGCCAATCCCTGAGCGTGCTTATCGCGATGGTGAGTCAATCTCTATTGAAAGTGCGGTAACGACCGCGGTGATGGATCAGCACGCGTTCATCGAAGTAGACGCAAATAGCGACCTTCAAGTGGGTGATATGATTGCCTTCTCAACCTCTCACCCATGTTTAACGTTTGATAAATGGCGTGCCGTGGCGGTTTGTGATGATGAGTATCAAGTCACTCATTGGGTGAAAACCCGTTTCTGATGATGAGCTTAGTGAGGCTTTTCGTTATACTTCATGCCAAACCAGTGGAGGCGGCACAATCGTCTCCATGCAATAGATAGGAACACAGCTTGAGTTTAGAAGTCGATATTATCTCTCAAATCACTGAACGTTTCAGTGCGCTGCGCGATGCCGAAAAGAAGGTCGCGAAGTTGATCATGGACGACATTCAAACTGCCGCCAATGCCAGCATTACTGAACTGGCAGAAAGCGCAGAAGTGAGTGAAGCCACCATCACCCGTTTTGCTAAAGCTGTTGGCTGCAAAAACGTGCGTGATATGAAGATCAAACTGGCACAAACCTTAACGGTTGGACAACGATTCATCCTTGAACCGCCTGATCAAAGTGGCTACCAAGGCATTTATGAGTCGATCAAGCAATCCCTTGATGTAAACCGCAGTTTGATTGTTGAAGAAGATATCGACACTGCTGTGAACTGGCTGCACAACGCAAGACAAGTGATCTGTATTGGTATGGGTGGCGGCTCGACCATTGCAGCACAGGAGATGCAGCACCGTTTGTTCCGTCTAGGCTACCCTGTTGTGGCGTACAACGATGGCTTGTTATCGCGCATGATTGCGGCGACGGCAGACACGAATGATGTGTTGGTGATGATCTCAGCCACTGGCTATACCCCTGCCATCATAGAAACCGCGCAATTAGCCAAGCAGTACGGCGTGAAAGTTATTGTGATTACACCGAAAGACACGCCTTTGACTGAGCAAGCCGATTTGGTCCTGCCTATTGAGCACCAAGAGACGGACTTCATCTACAAGCCATCCGCTTCTCGCTACGCGATGTTGGCTTTGGTTGATGTACTTTCGATGGCATTAGCCGTTAATCATAAGCGACGCTCGCGCGATAAACTTCGCCGACTCAAAGTTGCTCTCGATTCTTATCGTGGCGGTTTGGAAAGACAGCCTCTTGGTGACTAAGCCAACGTAGTCTAGATAACTAAAAACTCGCTCATAAAACTCAAACAATGAAGCCCGATGTTCAGCATCGGGCTTTTATTTTACCGAGATAACACTTCAATTCGGTACGATATCTTGTTTTAATATTTAAGAAAACTTGCTAACACATAAATAACGAGATTCATCAATAAGAAAATTCTGATTGAATGTAAGGTTATCAAGATTAATACCAATTCGTACTCGAAATAATTTATAAGTTAATTAATTATTTTCCACATCAATATTGATTAACTATTAACTTATTTTCAAACGAAATATGAACATTAAGTTTCCATTTTATTTTCGTTTCCGATAAAACTATTTGAGACTTTCATCACACTAAATTTCAAATCTCAGGAATAGACTCCGAGCCTTTCAAGCCCCCCAATTTGCAGTGAGTCTATGAAACTTTCTAACCTAAGTATTAAAAGTAAAATCAGTGCGTTGATACTTGTTATCTCCGCTGCCGTCATTGCGTTATCTTTCTTCTTTACCTCTCAAATAAAACTTATTGATGGCAAGATGACAGAATTTTCTGATACCACAGTGCCAAGTATTTTATTGGTAAAAAATATTGAAATCGAAATTGGCACCTTAAGAAAAGACGAATTCTCTTTACTGACCAATGTAAACCATGCTGAATTTAACACTTGGCTTAAAGGTTTGGATGAATCAGAAAATAAAATCGACAACTATATTGAACAATACGGTAAATCACTTTGGGATCAGCGCGACCGTGATGCTTATAATAAAGTATCGAGTGCATGGTCAAAATACCGTAGCTTCAACGACAAATATTCAGAGCTACTAACCACGAAACGCATTGATGAAGCCAACGCTATGCTGCTGGATGGTTTTTCAACGTTCCAAGCACTTTCTAACTCGATTAAAGATCTGGTTGAGTTAAACCAAACTTTCATCAAAGAAGACATCAACAGCACTCACGATGTGGTAGCAGACGCCATCACTTATAGCATTATCGCGATTGTTGCTTTATTGGCATTGAGCTTTGTACTCGGCCTATTCCTCACAAAACAAATCTGCTCTCCACTGCAATACGTGGTTGAAATGGCCTCTAAGATTGCTTCCGGCGATCTAACCTACAAACTTCCGCGCAATAAAATTGGTAACGACGAACTCGGTTTATTGGCAGACGCCTGTGAAGATATGCAAGCCAAGCTATTGAGTCTGGTCGACAGCATCTCTTCTACTACCGCTCAGGTGAGCACCGCCACCGAGGAAGTGAGCGCAATTTCAGAACAAACCTCTTCGGGCATGGATGAACAGCAACAGCAACTTAACCTGATTGCGACTGCCATGAACGAAATGCAAGCAACGGTGCATGATGTAGCCAGCAACACGGAAGCCGCTTCAGAAACTGCAAACAGCGCCTCTCAAGAAGCCAAAGAAGGCTTAGAAGTGGTTCAAGAGTGTATTGAACAGATCAACGAAGCTTCAGTCGCGATTCAATCTGTTGGCACCATGGTAAGCGAGCTAGAGCAAGACGCATCGAACATTAGCGTGGTGGTTGACGTGATTCAAGACATCGCAGAGCAAACTAACCTGCTTGCTCTCAATGCTGCAATTGAAGCTGCCCGAGCGGGTGAACAAGGCCGTGGATTTGCCGTTGTAGCTGATGAAGTTCGTACGCTAGCTAGTCGCACACAAGCATCGACAGAAGAGATCGTTGCCATTATCAGTAAACTTCAGAATTGCTCGAAAACCGCTGTATCGGCAACAAACAACAGCAGCGATTTGATTCAAGTGTGCGTTGAACAAGCTCAGCGCGCGGGGACGACGATTGGTCACATCGAACAAAGCGCCGACAACATCGCTGAAAAGAGCATCCAAATCGCGAGTGCGTGCAGTGAGCAGAGCTCTGTGACTGAAGAGCTGCATCGCAATGTTGAACACATCAACCAATTCTCTAGTGAAGTCGCAACAGGCTCCCGTCAAACCGCGATAGCGTGCCGAGACTTAAGTGAACTGGCAGTTGGTCTACAAGAAATCGTCAGTCAATTTAAAACGGCTTAAACAGCCATTAAAGGTTGCGTTAACTTTGTCCTAGCGCGCTCTGTAAAGCCCGATGCTCAACCATCGGGCTTTGCTTTATCTAGCCGTTTCTTTACGCGTGCACGGTAAACCTGATCCTTGTCTCGATTCTTTAATTTATCTTTCCTAATCTCACCAACATCACGGTAACCCACTATATTTGAATGAGAATATTCTTAGAGACGCATTCAAGAGTGAGGCCAGTTTCAATAATTAATCAATTGATGAATATTGAAGGAATTAACTTCCTAGCCGGACAAAACTGACTCACGTTACACTGAATGCAGTCCCACACTCTTCTATAGCTTGATACGATTTCGAGCTCACCTTCTTAGAGGAAGCGTCGCATGATGAAGCGAATCATTCTTGGCACCCTAGCCCTGACTCTTTTAACTGCCTGTTCCAAAGATGGCGGACAGCAAGCCCTTGGCACACTGGAGCGTGACCGCGTAACCTTTACTGCTACCTCTAGCGAGATAATTCGTGCCCTACCCATCAGGGAAGGCAGCCAAGTCACCGAAGGAGAAGTGCTGGTTCAGCTCGATACAAAGAACCAAGAAGCCGTTTTAGCTCACGCCGTAGCTGAACAAGCCAAGGCTGACGCTTATCTTTTGAAATTGACCAATGGTGAGCGACCAGAAGACATTGCCGCAGCGCAAGCACGCGTTGCCAGAGCGGAAGCTCAATTGGTTGAAGCGCAAAAGAACTACCAACGTAAAGCGGAGTTAGTTCGTAAGAAACTCATCAGCCAATCAGAGAAAGACACCGCTTTAGCAGCCAGAGATTCTGCCCGTGCAGAGCTAGACTCCTCACAAGAAGAGTTCAGCAAACTAACGGCTGGCTCTCGCCCTGAAGATATTGAACAAGCGAAAGCCGCACTCATGGCAGCAAAAGCCGATGTGGCACTGCAAGAACAGAAACTGGCAGAGCTCACCATCACCGCCACGCGAGATGGCTTGTTAGATAACCTACCGTTTAACCTTGGCGAACGCGTCCCTGTCAATGGTGTTGTTGCTGTGATACAAGCAAGCCGCGTCCCATACGCTCGCGTTTATGTTCCTGCCAACTACCGAGTCGATTTTGTGCCGGGTAAAACGGTTAACGTGCATGTAGATGGCGTTGAGCAGCCATATAGCGGCACCGTTCGTTGGGTAGCGACTGAACCTTCATTCACGCCTTATTTCGCGCTCACCGAGGAAGAACGCTCGCGGTTGATGTACTTAGCAGAAGTCGACCTTCAAGACTCAGCACAATCCTTGCCTTCAGGTATTCCAGCGCAAGTGGATTTGGTGGAGTAAGCCAATGACCGAATACGCGATTCAAGCTGAAAATGTAGTGAAGAAGTTTGGTGACTTCACCGCCATCAACAACATCACGCTTAATGTGCCCAAAGGCAGTATTTATGGTTTTCTTGGCCCCAACGGCTGCGGTAAATCGACAACCATTCGTGTGCTGACGGGCTTGCTTAGCCCAAGCGAGGGCAACGTGGATGTGCTTGGGTTAGAGATCCCAAAACAATCTGAGCTTCTGCGCCTTAAGATAGGCTACATGACACAAAAGTTCTCCCTCTATGATGACCTGACGGTTCAAGAGAATCTTGAGTTTATTGGACAAATCTTTGGTATGGAAACCAAGGCCCTAAAAGCTCGCATCGAAGAACAACTAGCCACCTACGGTCTCGACCAGTTGCGTAAACAGCGCGTCGGCGGAATGAGTGGCGGCCAGAAACAACGCTTGTCTCTCGCCGCAGCCACCATGCACAAACCAGAACTGTTGTTTCTCGATGAACCCACATCTGCGGTTGACCCAGAGAACCGACGAGATTTCTGGGAGCAATTGTTTGATCTCTCTGACCAAGGCACAACGATTTTGGTCACTACGCATTACATGGATGAAGCAGAGCGCTGCCATCGTCTAGCGATTATGGAATCAGGCGAAATCCGCGCCGATGGTGAGCCAGAAGAACTCATGGCGCAAATGGGCGTTAACATCGTCGAAGTCAAAGCGGATAATTTACGCGAGCTAAAAGAGAAAGTCATTCGACGCGAAGAAGTCCGTTCTGCCGCACAGCTCGGCATTCGCTTACGCATTTTAATCCACCAGCACATCGAACAACCGATCGAATGGTTAACCCAAACCTTTCCTGAGCTTGATGGCTGCGAGATGAACATTGCTCGCCCGAGCTTGGAAGATGTGTTTGTCAGCGTTACGGGAGAAGGTCGCCAATGATGAAATCTATTGCCCGTATGAAAGCGGTGATGATCAAAGAGATCCGTCAGCTTTCACGTGACCGAATCACCTTTGGCATGGTCGTAATGATCCCCCTGATTCAGCTTCTGCTGTTCGGCTTTGCCATTAATACCGATATTCGCAACATTCCCGTTGGCGTCGTCGATCAAAGTGGCAGTACTGCCGGACGCGTGATTACCGAGTCCGTCAAAGTCACGCAAGTGGTCGATGTGGTCGAAACCTTCGCTACCGCTTCTGAAGCTGAGCAAGCCATTCAAGACGGTTTGGTGCGAGCGGCTTTAATTCTGCCTAGCGACTTAACCCAACGTATGGTGCAAGGTCGAGAACTTGGGCAGTGGATTGTGGATGGTTCAGACACCATGATCAGTTCTGCGATTCTCTCACTACAAACCATGCCGTTAACGGATTTTGATTTTGAGATACGCCCTGCCCCAACTAAAACCTTTGAAGTTGCGCTGTATTACAACCCGAGTCGGCGCTCGGCGGTGAACATTGTCCCTGGTTTATTGGGCGTAATTCTGACCATGACGATGATCTTGTTCACCAGTGCAGCCATTGTTCGAGAACGGGAACGAGGTAATTTAGAGTTACTGATTACTACGCCAATCCACTCCATCGAACTCATGGTGGCGAAGATCATCCCTTACATCTTTGTTGGTCTGATACAGGTGTTTATCATATTAGGCTTAGGGCACTGGATATTTGGCGTGCCGATAAACGGTGTCATTAGTCAGATACTGTTTGGCACGCTGTTGTTTATCGCCGCGAGTTTAACTTTAGGTTTGGTGATATCCACCATTGCGACGACACAGCTTCAGGCCATGCAGATGACGGTGTTTATTCTTTTGCCATCGATTCTTCTGTCCGGATTTATGTTCCCGTATGAAGGAATGCCCGTCGCGGCACAATGGATATCAGAAGCCCTGCCTGCCACCCACTTTATGCGCATTATTCGTGGTGTGGTGTTGCGTGGTGCAGATTTAATGGAGCTATGGCGAGATACTGTCTGGCTACTGGGCTTTACAGTGATAGGTTTAGTTGTTGCGTCATTACGCTTCAAAAAATCACTCGATTAACCCACCAGATTCCACAACTAAAAACGCCTCCACATTCGGAGGCGTTATTGATCAAAGCGAGTAGAACATCAATAATACTCACCGAGTGAACAATCGTGCAAATCGGAGATAATGTAGTTTCTCAACGAGTTGATTTTAAAATTAAAAACCACTTGTTTGCATACGTTCCTACTGCGGTCACTGTAAGTAATATAGCCTTCACCATAAGCACGCTTGCCACTGGTTGAAGTGATGTCGGCATCCAGCTCTAAGTGTGCTTTGTGCGCATCGACACGTTCCATCATCTGTGGAACATCAAGCCATTCTTCTCGATTGGCCATTTGGATCAGCATTGATTCCGCCTGTGTTTCCAGCTTTTGCGGATAAACGTAGAAACGGTTATAGGCAAAATAGGCGCTCATCAAAATAATAATTAACACTGCTGAGGTAGTTCTTGTCATGCAAGTTGCCTCTTATCGTTATGAATTTCTGCTTTTCTCTATAATTTCAGTATAGGAAGCGGATGAAGTTTAGGTTAAAGAATTCACCCAAATAACAGGCGACGGTCAGAGTCGGTCAATTCCATGACAAGCCGTCGCCTGATTTAACCTAATTCTAAATAACTAGACACCTTGCAGCTCTTTAGTGCTAAAAGTTACTTTTACTTATCAATAGGGAATAGCTTGTTCTCAAAGACAGTGGCATAAATTGGTACGTCTTTTAGCTTGTTGATGTCGATTTTATAAGGGTCCTCTTCGAGTACCGTAAAGTTGGCAACCTTACCTACCTCGATACTGCCGAGGGTGTCTTCCATTCCCCAAGAGTACGCGGCTTCTATAGTGATGCCTTTTAATGCGGCTTCACGAGATAGGGCCAAGTCTTTGCGTAATACATTGCCATTGTTGGTTTGACGGGTAGCGGCGCTCCAAGCAAGTAATAGAGGATCAGCCGGAGCCATTGGCATATCTGAATGCAATGAGACTGGGATCTGCTCTTTCTCTATGGTCGCCAGACGCACCATGGCATGAGCACGCTCTTCACCTAAGCCGACTTCACCAAAACGGTCACCAAAGCCAGTGATGTAATATGGGTTCACACTGATGATAGCTCCGAGTTCTTTCAGTTCCTTGACTTGCTCGTCGGTCGAATTGGCAAAATGAACAATCGTAAAACGGTGGTTATCACGTGGGTATTCAGCTTGACGACGTTTCAAAATTTCAATCAGCTTTTCAACGCCTTCATCACCGTTTACATGAACGAGTATTTGGTAATCCTTCTCCCAGAACAGCTTGGTGATGTCTTCAACTTCTTGAGGACTTTGAATCCACTCGCCATGGTGGCCATCCAGATAACCGTCTTTCATCATCATTAACTGAGAGATGATCGCACCATCGAACAGTAGCTTAACTTGGTTTTTAAAGAAGCGAACTTTGCCTTCATCAGGGAAGGTTTTGGTGATTTCTTCAACCGCTTGAACCACACCCTCTTTGCCTTTCAAAAAGTACGGTGACTTACTCTCTGGTGTAAAGAAGGAGTACATTGGCGTTTCATCAGCCCCCAAGATCTCTTTATACAGGCCCACCATATCCTCTGGTATAAACGCGCCAGGTTCGTTGTAAGCTGTTATCCCTTTCTCGTGCAGCATTTCCACCATTTGCTCTAGTCCGGCACGGAATCTTGCTTCACTACCAAGATCTTTGTAGATACGCGGTAACAAGTAAATCAGTGCACCACCTTCCCAGAAATGCCCATTTTCCAGATCTGACTGAGCTGCTACCTCTTTACCTTGCTTATCAATATCTGCTTGGTTAAGACCAAACTTTTCAATAAAGGCAGAGTTGACGTAGAACTCATGTGCCGAACGATGCCATACACCGATTGGACGTGTTTTCGAGATCTTATCAAGATCAGCGCGCGTCAATTCACCATGGAAGAAGTTGTTGTAGCCCCACGTCCACAATACTTCATTTGGATCCTTCATCTCTTTTTCAACGGCAGTCAGCGCGGCCAGATACTCTTCATGTCCATTCACCGCAGGCCAAGTACGGCTTGGTAACTGCCACTCTTCAGGAGCAATGACCGGCATGCTCAGCGTAAGTGCACCAAGGAACGGATGAAGGTGCTGCTCAATAAAGCCAGGCATGATCACCTTGTCCTCTAAGTCGACTTTATCCGCATTTGGGAACTGGTTCAGCGCCTGCGCTTCTTGTCCAACAAAGACAATCTTGCCGTCATCGTCCGCTACAACTGCCTCTACACGAGGTTGGTCTTCATCCATTGTGATGATGGTATCAGCCAGATAGATCGTTTCACCGCTTTCCACAGGCGCAGTTGCTTGAGCTTGAGCTTACTCTTCTACCTGAGCCTCAGGTTTTGGCTTTTGTTGTGGTTGTTTCGCTTCTTCTGCTGGGCTGCATCCTGCCACGGTACCAATTAACCCTAGGATGACACCTGCCACTAACGTTCGTTTGAATGGTTTCATTTCTAACCCTTATATCACCAGTTTATTTACTGCTTTAGTTATGGAATCCCGTTCCAAAAAAGAAAGAGGAGCATGGTGTATAAAGTAAAGACCGCTTTTGTCAGGGGTGAACCGATTTCGCTCACAATCTTGAGAATGAAACAGGAATTAATTCATAACGTTACCTATCACCGTCGTTACCAAGCGATGATCAGAACCATTTGGATGGCTTGTCGACTTACAAGAACAAATGGTCCTCTCTACGCTTTCCGATTTAAGCCAGAGATGATCAATCCCTATCATGGCGAAAGCAGGAACCGGCAAGTTCTTTACTGATGTTGGCCAACTGGCTACGGGTTGAGTTTGGAAACCAGAAAACAGCCCATTAAACCTCGGGCTTGCAGCAGAAAGATTGAAATCCCCTATCACGATCATTTCTGGTGTTGGGTACAAATCAGTAAGAGTTTCTATGGTTCGAATCAGTGCATTGCGGCGTTGCCATAACGGCTCAGTTCTTGGCGAAGGAGGATGCGCCGTCATCAGGGTAATAGGGTTGTCCACTTGCCATGTTGCTCGAATCACCTCTTGACCATCTGGGGTGTGATAAATCGAAACTGGCTCCAAAGGATAACGGCTCAAAATCATCTGATTTGAAGGGTAACCAACGCCGCGCTGGCCGCCATAATAGAAAGGATAAATATCGTCGAGAAGATGAAGTTTCTCCCCCACTTGAGGCGAGAGCTCTTGCATCACCACCAAATCCGCAGGGTGTTTAAGCAAGTAATTGATGAACTGATTGATGTCCGGATTTTCGTAGAACAGGTTGAATTGGACTATCGTCAGCGGATTTTCGCAGGTTTGGTTGTTTGTGATTTGAGTGGGTAAGAGATACGCAATAGAAGCGAAACCAATCAAGGTCGCGGCAATGGCTTTCGTCCAATGACGGCAACCCAAAAGTACCAAAGCAAAACCTAGGTAGGCGAATAAAAGGAGAGCGGGAATCGAGGTTAGATTCTCCGCCCACCAAATATCATGATATTGCCTTGCCACCAGCCAAATTGAAGCGGGTAAAAACAACACAATCCATTGAATGACTCTTAGCACACGCACGGCTCGTTTAGCGATTACATATCATAAGCTTATATGTAATCGCCCAACTCGCCAGTGCGCTGCTGACCTGTATCTAAACAGATTGGCTTAAATAGAATGAACCGCTTCCGTTGCAGGCTCTGTGAGCAGCGCTTTTTCGCTCACTTCCACTTTAACCGCAGCGACCTTGAACTCAGGGATCTTCGCATGCGGATCAGTCGCCGTTGTCGTTAAACGGTTAACCGGCGACTCAACAAAGTGGAAAGGAATGAACACCACACCTTTTTGAATCCGCTTAGTCACAAAGGCATCAATCTCAATGCTGCCGCGACGTGTAGACACCGTCAAACGCTGACCATTACTGATGCCAAGCGCTTCTGCGTCTTCCACACTCACCATTGCGCGAGGGCCAGCAAGGTTATCCAACCCTTTGGTTTTGCGCGTCATGGTGCCTGTATGGAACTGTTCAAGTACACGACCTGTCGTAAGCACAAGTGGGTACTCTTCATCTGGCAGCTCAGCCGCATAACGGAACGGTACGCCCACCATTTGCCCTTTACCACGAGTAAACTGGGTTTGGTGCATGATGCGAGTACCCGCAGGGTTGTTCTTATTGCTCGGCCATTGGACACCGTTTGGCGTAATTGCATCCCAACGAAGGCCCGCGTATTGAGGTGTCACGCGTGCGATTTCATTAGTGATATCAGACACGCAGTGGTAATCCCAATCACTGCCCATGGCATTGGCGATTTCTTGAATAATCCACCAATCTTCTTTCGCTTCACCCGGTGCCGTGACAACCGGATTCACGCGCTGTACACGACGCTCCGTATTGGTGAAGTGACCCGCTTTCTCTGCAAACGAGCAAGAAGGCAGAACCACATCCGCGTATTGTGCAGTCTCCGTTAGGAAGATGTCTTGAACCACCAAGAAATCGAGTGCTTCTAAACCTTCAATCACATGCGCTTGGTTCGGGTCACTCAACACTGGGTTCTCACCCATGATGTACATACCACGAACGTCACGATGGCAAGCCGCATCAATGATTTCTGTCAAGGTTAGACCTTGCTCAGAAGGCAGATTTGGCGCATTCCATTCAATCGCAAACTTCTGACGCACAATTGGGTTGTATACCTTTTGGTAGCCCGGGAAGCTGTTTGGCAACGCGCCCATATCACACGCACCTTGCACGTTTGATTGACCACGCAATGGGTTGATACCACCACCTTCAATGCCGATGTTGCCACACAGTAATTGCAGGTTAGCGATAGAACGCACGTTGTCATGACCTGTCGTGTGCTGAGTAATCCCCATCGAGTAATACACAGCGGTACGATCTGCCGTGCCAATCATGCGCGCCATTGCTTGAATGTCTTCGGCTTTTACGCCCGTAACCAACTCCACTTTATCGAGATTGTAAGCTGGCGACATCACTTCTTGCAGTAAGGTATCAAAACCGTCGACACGTTCTTCAATGTACTCTTGATCGTACCAACCGTTCTTGATGATCTGCTGCATGACGCCGTTAAGGAGCATCACATCCGTACCCGGACGGTGCGCCATATACAGCTCAGCATGCTCTGCCATATCGACACGTTTCGGGTCAGCCACAATCAAGCGAGCACCGTGGTGACGAATTGCTTGTTTGATGTGTGAAGCGATGATCGGGTGTGCCGATGTGGTATCCGAACCGATAATAAAGATCACATCCGAGTGCTTAATGCTTGGAATGTCATTGGTCATTGCACCACTACCCAGTGACGCCTCAAGACCGGTTACACTCGATGCGTGACACAAGCGCGCACAGTGATCGACGTTGTTAGTGCCTAGTTCACGACGGACAAATTTTTGGAACGCATAGTTGTCTTCGTTGGTGGTTTTCGCTGAAGAGAAACCCGCCAATGCGTTGCTGCCAAAATCTTGCTTGATGCCAGAGAACTTGCTCGCAATCAGTTGAATCGCCTCTTCCCAACTTGCAGGCTGCAACCAACCGTCTTTACGAATCAATGGCGTGGTAAGACGCTCTTCACTGCCAATGAAGTCAAAACCAAAGCGCCCTTTCACACACAGCATGCCTTGGTTAACCGGCGAGTCACCGCCTTTAACGTAACGAATCGTATTGGTTGCTTCGTCCACGAACATAGTCAACTTACAACCCACACCACAGTATGTACAAATGGTGTCGACCGCTTTCAGATCTTCAGTACGACCTTGCGAACGGTCACGACTATCGACCATCGCACCTGTTGGACACACTTGAACACACGCGCCACATTGCACGCAGTTCGAATCGCCCATTAGGGTTAAGCCATTCTTATTACTTCCAAAGTGTGGACGATCGTCAGGACGTAATGCCGGACGACCTTGTTTATCGCACACGAAGTTCAGTACACCGTGCACGGCTTTGTCGCGACACGCTTGGATACACTGACCACAGCTAATACAGCGGTTTGCATCAAACTCAATAAATTCCGAGCTGCGGTCAACTTCGTACTTATGACGCAAGTCTTTCGCACGAAGATCTAACCAATCTTGATGCGATTTAATCTGCAAAGAGAAATCAAAGCTTTGCTCAGCTTCATATTCGGTGGAGTAATCACGCAGCGCACAATCGGTATTTGCCTGACAGCCACATTCTAGGCAGCGCGCCGCTTCCTTCATCGCTTCTTCATTATCAAAACCCAACTCCACTTCAGCAAAGCTTTGCTCGCGTTGTGCAGGAGTCAGCTCAGGCATGATAGAGCGAGCGACTTTCTGGATGTTCTCGAAGTGAAGCGGATCAACTTGAGAGAGTTTCTTCTCTTTGCGCGAGTTGAACGCTGCCTTTGGCATATCGGCCATATCGCCATTCAAAAACAGATCAATGGCTTTTGCCGCAACGCGGCCATCTCCCACCGCTTCAACTGCCGTTGCTGGACCACGGCGGAAATCACCAATACTGAAGATGTTGCCCGTGCCGGTGTGCATGGTCTTTTCATCTGCATCGGAGGTGTTCCAGCGCGTAAGTGGAATCGACAAATCTTCACCATCGAGGAAGCTCAGGTCTGGCTTTTGCGATACTGCCGCAATCACGGTGTCGAACTCTTCGGTAAAGAACTCGCCAGTTGGTTTAGGGCTGCGACGACCAGATGCATCCGGCTCACCCAACGCCATGCGCTCTAGACGAATCGCATTCACGCGTCCGGTTTCATCGGCAAGGTTTTCTGCAGGGTTGGTCAAGAAGTGGAATTTCACCCCTTCGTGTTCCGCTTCGACAATCTCGTAGTCTTCTGCCGGCATTTCGTCACGAGTACGACGATAAATCAACGTGGTGTCTGCACCAGCACGACGCGCAGTACGAGCACAGTCAATTGCTGTATTACCACCACCGATCACCGCGACTTTCTGGCCCGTTACATAGTTTTGCTCAGTAACGTAATCTTTTAGGTAATCAACGCCTAAGTAGCAACCTTCAAGGTCGCTGCCTGTGTAATGCATTTCGACCGCTTGAGACGCGCCGACCGCCAAACACACCGCGTCGTATTCTTCACTCAATTGAGAAAGCGTGAAATCCACACCCAGCTTTTGATTGGTGTGAACTTGCATGCCATTGCGGCACATCAGTTCGATTTCTTTATCGAGAATGTCTTTTGGTAAACGGTATTCTGGGATGCCATAACGCAACCAACCGCCCGCTTTTGGCATGGATTCAAAGACCGTAACGTCATAGCCTTCATTCGATAAGTAGTAGCCAGCCGTTAGACCACCAGGGCCACTGCCGACGACGGCAATGTTCAAACCTTTGCTTGGTTTCTTTTCTGGTACGTAGGCTTCATGCACAGACAAATCCGCATCCGCGGCATGACGTTTAAGCTGACGAATTGCAATAGGTTCATCGACTAACGAACGGCGACATTCGCTCTCACAAAATGCTGGGCATACGCGGCCAATCGATAACGGCATAGGAAGCGTACGCTTAATCACTTCAATCGCTTTTTGATGATCGTTCTGTGCGATGTGATAAAGGTACGATTGGATATCCACGCCCGCAGGACACGCGGTTTTACATGGCGCTTCACAATCGGCGTAATGGTCCGTCATGATGCGGTTGAGTGCTTTTCTGCGGTGCTCGCTTAATTGTTCTGATTGCGTGACCACATTAAGGCCGCGGTAAACTTCGAGTTCACACGCACGCTTAGTACCGCCACTTTCGACTTCAACTACACACAAGTCACACGGTACTTTCTCATTACTTTTGTTCATTCCGCACAGCGATGGGATCTCGACCCCACACACTTTTGCTGCTTCTAAAAGGGTTAGACCCTCTTCTACAATTCTATATTTTCCATCGATGACAATTTCTATCATGCAACCCCCGCAGCAAAGCAAATCCAAATCTGCACAAGTAAAACCATGCATTCTATAAGGATAATCATTTGTAAGACAAGTTAGTGTGATGTAAAACTTATAAACCACATTTTTCACGTGTCATAAAAAGCGAGGGCTTCTTTCGCTAACTTTCAACACTCGGTGTTTAACAAACGTTTTACTCCCTCGAAAGTGCGAAAACTGAAGGGTTGGCCTATTTTGATAATAAGAGTAATAAATGATTGACCTTACCCTTAGGTTAACCTTTAGAATCGAAGGGTTTTCATCATTTTCATCAAACACATGGGAAAGGGTATGCACTTAAAATCGCTGCATACAATCTGGTTAACTCTCTTCACGACGCTAGTGCTATTGGTATCTAGTGTGGCGAACAGTGAGCCGTTGATGAATATTCAAATGATGTCTACTGGCATGGCTCACCATCCTTCTATGATGAGTGACAGCGAACACTGCGGTATGCCTGGCATGATGGACGTCTACATGACTGACGCTTCTATGTCCGAAGATGGCGATGCAAGAGAAACCAGCATGAACTGTGGTGGAGGCTCCGGCATGGTTCATACCTGCTGTACTGCCGCGTGTACGATAGTTTTCGTCCCCCTACCGAATCCTAACAATAGCCCAATGCCCGTCGTCTATCGCGCAACCATTACTCCTGAAGTTGCTTCCCCAGTCGTACACGTCAGCCGCGACCTGTACCGACCTCCTATAGCCTAAATCCGTCCTAGCATTCGACCCTGCGCGTGTATCGCAGGTTGTTTTAATGCGCCTGAACGATGAGGTAACAAGGCTTTACTGTTCCCGCAATAAAATCCGCACCTCCATCGATCCGGCGAACACTGGATTTAGATTATGGATATCAAACCATACCGCTTAGCTGCACCTATTTTTATGGTGGCTCTGGTCGCTGCGCCAACCTTGGTTAACGCCGCAGGTAAAGAGACGCACGCAGCGCAAAATTCCGCATCAAGTGAGCGAGCTTCAACGACCAAGCTTGCCCAACTGATCAACGTCGCTTTGAGTAACGATGGCAATCGTAAGCAATACTCAGCGCAATCTGCTGCCATGCGTGAAACGGGCGTCGCGAGTGCGACCTTGATGGACCCAAAACTGAAAGTGGGTTTTGGTGGCTTGCCTGTCGACAGCTTCAAATTCGATGAAGACCCAATGACCAACATCTCCGTTGGTTTAATGCAACAATTTGAGCGTGGCTCGACGCTTGATTTACAGCAGAAGAAAGCCAATCAAAAAGCCGACGGCCTTGGGCTTCAAGTGCATGCTCGTGAGCTTGAGGTCGCTAACAGCATGACTCAACTTTGGTTAGAGCTTGGTTACCAGCAACGCGCTGAACAAATCATGCTTGAGAATCGCAAGTTGATGAAGGAGATGGAAAGCTTTATTCAAACCAACTATTCGATTGGTAAGAGTGAAGCGCAAGACCTTCTCAACGCCCAGCTTCAAGTCAGCAAGTTGGATGAGAAACTGCAAGCCAACGCACAAATGCAACGTCGTCTTATCTCTCAACTCTCCGAATGGTTGGGGTCAGATTGGTTGGGGTCAGATTGGTTGGCAAACGAACAGGCTCTGCACGCGAGCAATCAATTGAACTGGGATACTCTGAACAGCAAACTTGCTGCTAATCAGGGTTCCACCAAGCATTACCAGCAACTCAGCCAACACCCGATGGTTAAGATGGCTGACGTTAGCATTTCTGCCAATAAAACTCAGGTGGAAATTGCTGAGCAAGCCTACAACCCGCAGTTTGGCGTCGAAGTAATGTACGCCTACCGCCAAGCCGACAACATGATGGGTGAACCCGCCTCCGATTTGGTCAGCGCTTACCTCACCATGGACATTCCGCTGTTCACAGGTGACCGCCAAGATCGCAATCTCGCGGCCGCTCAATACCAAGTTGGCGCGGCACAATCACAAAAGGACACCTTACTAACGCAGATGAATGCCAAGGTGAACACTTTGCTGGTTGATCGCGGCAACTTAACCCAGCGTTTAGAACGTTATCAATCCACCTTATTGCCTCAAGCGAAAGCGCGCATTCAAGCCGTTGAGCGGGGTTATCAAAACAACACAGCGCAGTTTAACGATGTAATTTCTGCCACCACAGACGAATTGGCTCTGCAATTAGAGCAACAACGTCTGTTGACCGATCTCAACATCGCAAACAGCAATTTAGCCACCCTACTCGGTGGTTTCGACTACCAAGTGGCTTCTCCAGAAGCTCGCTCTATTTCGGCATATTAATTTGTGATTCCCCAAGACAGTTGGGGCTCCAGCTAGGCGGCAAACGAGAGAATCCCATGAGTACTTTCCCTAACAAACTAAGGGATCTTCTATGTGACTTGGGTGAACGAGAGCAGGCAACAACGCTGTAGCGTCAAATGTGAAGGGGAAAATAAGGTAAAACAATGAAAACATTAAAAATTGCAACCATCGCGCTGATTGTTGGTGGTGCTTTAGGGTTTGGTGCTAATCATTTTCTTACGGGCTCGGCTCACGACATGAGTGCGATGGGTGGCGATTCTGGTGCAAGCTCTAATGATCCACTTTACTGGGTTGCCCCAATGGATCCGAATTACAAACGTGACAAGCCGGGTAAATCCCCGATGGGCATGGATTTGATTCCGGTTTACGCAGAAGACCTATCCGGTGAACAAGACGCACCGGGTACAGTGACTATTGACCCTTCAGTAGAAAACAACCTCGGGGTTAAAACCGCAAACGCGACACTACAACAGCTATCACCACGCATCGAAACGGTTGGTTATATTGCCTTTGATGAAAGTCTGTTATGGCAAACCAACGTTCGTGTGGCGGGTTGGGTAGAGAAGCTTTACATCAATGCTGTGGGTGAGAAAGTGAAGAAAGGCGATGTGCTTTTCACGCTCTACTCTCCAGAACTGGTTAAAGCACAAGAAGAATTACTGAATGCTTACCGCACTGGCCGCAAAGGTCTTGTAAAAGGGGCGACCGAACGCTTGGTAACACTTGGTGTTGACCGTGCTCAAATCAAATCCATTACTCGTCGTGGTAAAGCGTCACAAACAATTGAAATCAAAGCGCCTGCTGATGGCGTTATCGCGAGCTTAAACGTGCGTGAAGGTGGCTATTTGTCTCCTGCTCAGGCGGTGATCAGTGCGGGTCCTTTGGATAATGTTTGGGTTGATGCGGAAGTCTTTGAGCGTCAAGCACACTGGATGAAAGCGGGCTCTCAAGCCACAATGACCCTTGACGCGATTCCGGGCAATGAATGGCAAGGTGTTGTCGATTACGTGTACCCAATCCTCGATCCGAAAACACGTACGTTGCGTGTGCGTCTTAAATTCCCTAATCCAGATGGCGCATTGAAGCCAAACATGTTCGCCAATATTGCCCTGCAACCTGTCACTGACGACGCAGTATTAACGATTCCTAAATCATCTGTTATCCGCTCTGGCGGTATGACTCGCGTTGTTCTGGCGGAAGGCGACGGCAAATATCGCTCAGCTCGAATTGAAGTTGGCCGTGAAGCTGGCGAACAAATCGAAGTATTACAAGGACTTAAACAAGGCGACAAGATCGTTACGTCATCTCACTTCATGCTCGACTCTGAATCAAGCCAGTCGGCGGATCTATCTCGCATCAATGGTGTAGAAGCAGCGGCAGAAACGGCATGGGCTAAAGGTGAGATCACAGACGTAATGAAAGATCACCGCATGCTGACCATCAACCACCAACCTGTACCAGAATGGGATTGGCCGGGCATGGTAATGAACTTCACTTTTGCAGATGGCGTTGAGATGGGTGACTTGAAAAAAGGTCAGGCTATCGAATTTGAAATGCAAAAGACAGATTCCGGTCAGTACCAAATCGTTGACTATAAGGCAGACAACAGCGTCATTGCAGCAGAAGTTTGGCTAACTGGTGACATCACGATGCTGATGGCTGATTTTGGCATGATCACCTTAAACCACTTACCGGTTGCAGAATGGAACTGGGATGCAGGTGAGATGAACTTCTCTGTGGGTGAAGACGTTGATCTATCGGGTTTTGAAGAAGGACAGAAAGTTCGGTTTCTAGTTGAAAAACAAGGATCTGACTACGTTCTTAAACAGCTAGTTCCTGCAACAACAGCCGTCGAGGGTTAATTATGATCAATGCTATTATTCGTTGGTCACTGAGCAACCGATTCCTAGTGTTGGTCGCGACCTTAGCCCTTATATTAGGCGGACTTTACAGTGTAAAGAATACGCCTGTTGATGCGATTCCGGATCTTTCTGATGTGCAAGTGATCATCAAGACAAGCTATCCGGGTCAAGCTCCTCAAGTCGTTGAGGATCAAGTTACTTACCCACTCACCACCGCCATGCTTGCCGTGCCGGGTGCTGAGACAGTTCGTGGCTACTCCATTTTTGGTGACTCTTACGTTTATATCATTTTCAACGATGATACCGACATGTACTGGGCACGTTCACGCGTGTTGGAGTACTTGAGCCAAGTAGCACCAAAGCTGCCACCGAACGCAAAACCAACCCTAGGTCCTGATGCAACGGGCGTGGGCTGGGTTTACAGCTACGTATTACAAGACAAAACTGGCAAGCATGATTTGGCGGATCTTCGCAGCCTGCAAGACTGGTTCTTGAAGTACGAATTGCAAACCGTAGATGGCGTTTCTGAAGTCGCGACCGTGGGCGGTATGGTGAAGCAGTATCAAGTGCAGATTGATCCTGCCAAACTGCGTGCTTACAACCTCACTTTGCAACAAGTGAACATGGCAATCCAAAACGGCAACCAAGAAACCGGCGCGTCCGTTATCGAAGTGGCCGAAGCCGAACACATGGTTCGTACCACGGGTTACCTAACCAGCATTGAAGACATTAAGTCACTGCCTCTAAAAGTCACCGAGAAAGGCACGCCGTTGCTATTAGGAGACATCGCAGACATTAACCTTGGCCCACAAATGCGCCGTGGTATCTCAGAGCTGAATGGCGAAGGTGAAGCGGTCGGTGGCGTTATAGTGATGCGCTTTGGTGAAAACGCCAGTGAAGTGATTGCGAAAGTCAAAGACAAACTCGCCGACCTACAACGCAGCTTACCAGAAGGCGTGGAAATTGTTGCAACCTACGATCGCTCTACCCTTATCGATTCAGCGGTAGAAAACCTATGGAAGAAGCTTGCAGAAGAGTTCATCGTCGTTGCGATTGTGTGTGCGTTGTTCCTGTTCCACATTCGTTCTTCGTTGGTTATTGCTCTGAGCCTACCGGTCGGTATTCTTAGTGCGTTTATCGTAATGCATTGGCAAGGCATCAACGCCAACATCATGTCTTTGGGTGGTATTGCGATTGCCATCGGTGCCATGGTGGATGGTGCAATCGTGATGATTGAAAACGTTCACAAGCACATTGAACGAACGCCATTGACCGACAAGAACCGCTGGCAAGTAATCGGCAAAGCCGCAGATGAGGTCGGCGCACCGCTGTTCTTCTCGTTGTTGATCATTACTCTTAGCTTCGTACCAGTGTTTGCCTTAGAAGGCCAAGAAGGCAAGATGTTCTCGCCGCTTGCATTCACTAAGACGTACGCCATGGCAGCTGCGGCAGGTTTGGCAATCACACTCGTGCCTGTTCTTATGGGCTACTTTATTCGCGGTAAGGTGTTACCAGAACACAAAAACCCAGTTAACCGTGGCTTGGTCGCGTTGTACCGTCCGTTGTTGAACACTAGCTTAAAATACCCTAAGACCATGATTATTATCGCATTAGGTCTGATGGCATCGGCTTACTACCCAACTAGTAAACTGGGTAGCGAGTTCATCCCGCCGCTGGATGAAGGCGACTTGATGTACATGCCAACGACCTATCCGGGCATCTCGATTGGTAAAGCACGCGAGCTTCTACAACAAACCAACAAGCTGATCAAAACCGTTCCAGAAGTGAAAACCGTATGGGGCAAGATTGGCCGAGCAGAGACCGCAACCGATCCAGCGCCACTCACCATGATTGAAACCGTGATTCAGTTGAAGCCACGCGATCAATGGCGTGAAGGGGTAACAACCGAGTCACTACGCAAAGAGTTCGACAATCTGGTTCAGTTCCCTGGTCTTACTAATGCTTGGGTAATGCCGATCAAAACGCGTATCGACATGCTGGCAACGGGCATCAAAACCCCTATCGGCATTAAAATCGCGGGTCCTGATCTGAAAGTGATTGAGAAGATCGGTTCCCAGCTGGAGCCAATTCTTAATGGCGTACAAGGTACAGCATCGGTTTATGCGGAACGTGTAGCAGGTGGTCGTTATGTCACGATCGACATTAAACGTCGTGCGGCAGCGCGTTACGGCTTGAGCATCAAAGACGTTCAGCAAGTGATCTCCACTGCGGTGGGCGGTATGAATGTGGGTGAAACCATTGAAGGCTTAGAGCGTTACCCAATCAACGTTCGTTACCCACAAGACTACCGCGACTCAGTGGTTAAACTGCAAAACCTGCCGTTAGTGACACCAAATGGTGCTCGTATTGCGCTGGCTGATGTAGCGGACATTCGTTACGAAGACGGTCCTCCGATGATCAAGACGGAAAACGCGCGTCCAAACGGTTGGGTGTTTGTCGACATCGATGGTCGTGACCTTGGCTCTTACGTCGTGGAAGCACAGCAAGTCGTGGCCGATCAATTGGAACTTCCTGCGGGTTACTCCCTGGCTTGGTCTGGTCAATACGAATACATGGAACGTGCGAAAGACCGCTTGAGCGTCGTGGTACCAATCACCATCGCCATCATTATGCTGCTGCTTTACTTCAGCTTCCGTCGCGTTGGCGAAGTGATGATCATCATGCTTACCCTACCACTCGCTATGGTCGGTGGTTTGTGGCTTATGCATATCCTCAACTACAACTTCTCAATTGCCGTTGGGGTCGGCTTTATTGCCCTAGCAGGCGTCGCGGTTGAAATTGGGGTCATCATGCTCGTCTACCTCAACCAAGCATGGCACTACAAAAAGCTGGATGCGGAAGAGAGCCAACAGAGGCTTGAAGCGAAAGACCTAACTGATGCCATTCGTGAAGGTGCAGGCCTGCGTGTTCGCCCAGTAATGATGACGGTACTGACGGTCATTATTGGTCTGATTCCGATCATGTACGGCGAAGGGACAGGGTCAGAAGTGATGCAACGTATCGCCGCACCAATGATTGGTGGTATGGCATCGGCACTGCTGCTGACGCTGTTGGTACTTCCAGCCATCTTCAAGCTGTGGAAACAACGCGAGTTGCGCTCAGGCAACTCAACTCCTAGTCAAACAAACACGCAAGCTGGCAACCAAATCGAAAACGCCGACAGCACAGATCGCACTGGTAACAAGGCTTAATCCCTACCTTCCCCTCAAACATGCGGTTTTGAGGGGAAGCAACCAAGTTATTAATGAATTAAAACAAGGATATAAAAATGAAAAAGACACTAATTACTCTTGCTCTAGCCCTAACAACAACGACTGCGTTTGCCCAAATGGATCATTCAAACATGGATCATAGCAACATGAAGCATGAAAATATGGACCACAGCAGCATGAAGATGGACCACAGTAAAATGGACCATTCAAACATGATGGATATGCCGGGCATGTCGGCAGTAGGTATGCCAGCAAAAGGCGCAAAGCCAGACAAGGTGGTACACGTTATCTTGGGTGATGACATGACCATCAAGTTCAAGAAAGACGTTAAGATTGAGCCAAACGATGTGGTGCAGTTTGTAGTCATGAACACCGGTAAGATCAACCACGAGTTTACGATTGGTTCGGCTAAAGAGCAGCTAGAACATCGCGAAATGATGAAGACAATGAGTGGCGATCACATGCACGACTCGGGCAACTCTGTAACGGTAGAACCGGGTAAAGCGAAGCAGTTATTGTGGCATTTCCACGGTGACAACAACGTTGAGTTCGCGTGCAACATTCCAGGGCATGCAGAGGCGGGCATGACGAAGAACATTACGCTGTAAATCGTACTTGCACATCAAAAAGGAGCTGACATTTCAGCTCCTTTTTTCTCTGAATCCATGCTTACGCAGTGGCATCAGCTCAGAAGTTATAGGCTGCCATGACTCGAACCGCCATCTCATCTTCCTCCGATAAGCTGATGTCCTCGTCAATTTTGTAGCCTTCAACAATAAGTCCAACGCTGGCAATATCGACTTTAACACCTAAGGTTGGTTCAACGTTGTTTTGGCTGTCTGTGTCGACATACTCACCCGTCTCTTCTTCAAAATACTCAATCTCGACATTGTTGTAATTCAACCCGATACGCGGCGTTATCGCCAACACGTCATTCACGCGAATTTCGTAGCCCAATGCCGTATGTAATCCCCAAACTTGCTTCTCTGCCCAATGCGTGCCGAAGTGCTCTTGCTCACCACTGTCTATCGGTGCGTTGAAGCCAAGTGACCAATTGATATTGGGTAACACTTCTGCGCCCATCTCTGCACTCAAGACCTCATGCTTATCCAAAAACGTCACGCCACCCGCGATAAAGGGTTCTCTCTCTTCTGCAAATACTGGAGCACTTAGCAAAAGCACCAAAATGAATAAGCCAACCAGATCTTTAAGCATGACACCTCCGAGCTATGAATACGTCGATTTACCACTCTCAGAATACGTGGATTACGTGCGCATTTTTGACGGTTAAGAGACTCAAATTTGAACCTTAAATCAACACACAATGTCGTATTAATCGATGTGTTTTTTTTATTTAAAGGGCTCTTGTGAAACACTCTATCGACCTCAATCTATACCGCTTTTTGCATTTGATCTTTGAACAAAAATCGATGCCTAAAGTGTGTCATACACTCGATATCAGTCGAGCAACATTTAATCGCCAATTAGCCGATTGCCGAGTGTTGTTTGGAAATGAGTTGTTTATCGCCAGTAAGGGGCTTTACCAACCTACGTTGTTTTGCAGCCAACTGATGAGTCTTATTGAAGAACCCCTTGAACAGCTAGAGTCAGCACAGACTCAAATCAATGTACTTGAAGCCGCCTCTCAACCAACGCAATTTCGTTTCTTCGTCCCTAATCCTCTTAGTGCTCTTCTAACCACTCCTTTACTAGAGTTGCTTGAGCAACATGAAAATGTTGACGATTTTTCTATGGTTGACTGGAATTTAGACGGTATTGAGTTTCCCAAAGCAGGGTCACTTGCAGTTGGGATTTCAGGTTACCCTTCGGTGATGAATGAGCGTGTGGTAGAAAGAAAAATTGGCGAACTTGGCCTGTATCTCTATACCTCAAAGAGCAATCCACTCTGGCAAGCAGAACAAATTGATATTCTGCGCTTACAAAGTGAAAAGTTAGTACGAGTATCCATGGGCGCGCTCGATGATGCAATTTACTATGAGAGAGTGAAACGTCAGTTGGGTTTCGCGCTAACCAAACGCCTCACCGTCCCCTCTGTTCATGCAGCGTTAGACTGGCTAACTAAAACCGATTACGTGATGATTTGCTTTACTTTGCCTGACTCAGTGTTACCACAAAACATCAAAAAGATTCCGTTGATTCAAAACAATCAACAGATGTATTTCGATATTGGTTTGCAATTTCACCGTGGCTATTATCAACACCCAACGATAGTGAAATTAGAAAAGCACCTATCCGATATTCTCAACGATTTGTAACTTCAATGGTCATTACTGGCATACTGGACATACAAAAAAGCCGCCCAGTACAGGCGGCAAACAAGCAGTGTGTGCAGTAAAAATAAAACGACAAAAATATAAAGGTCGATGAAAAACGTTAGAAGTTGAAGCTCAACGTAGCGCGAACCACATCTTCTTCAAATTCTTTACCATTGATCGGGTTAACCGCTGAGTCGTTGATCTTACCGTAATCAACTGTTAGACCAACCATGCGCCAGTTAACCGTACCGCCAACAGAAGCGTACACGCTATCAATGTTCATGCTCTGGCCTGAGTGGGTGCCGCTATTGATATCAACGTCCGCATTAAAGTAGTTGATACCAAGCTTAGGAATGATATCGAACTCAGCAATTTCAAAGCGGTAACCAATGTTCGCGTACATACCCCAAGCGTCTTGATCGTTCTTTACGGGCATATCAATTGCGTCAGAACCAACAAAAATACCACCACCAGTGACGATGTTGTTGCCCACATCACGGCTGTAACCCAAGGTGTACATTTCGTGGTCGCCAACGAAGGTCGCACCCGCTTCAATTGAATTGTTGCGGCCTTCTGCCAATGCGTGGCTAGAAGCGGTCACTGTTGCCAATGTTGTCAGCGCTAGAATGCGTTTTGATGTGATAGTCATCTTTACTCTCTCGGTTTGGATTTGCTTATTACCCTACCCATTTCTGAATATCGAAATTGAGGCTTAAAAAGCTCACCGCTGAGCTAACTCATGACTAACAATCTTGACACTCAGCGCATAATAAATAGCTCTTCGTGATAACTCTGCTCAATATTAAATTGATGCGCATCCAGCTCTTTTTTCAGTGTTTTTGAGAACGCTTCTGGTCCACAGAAATACATTTCATACTTGTTCAAATCACCACACTGAGCCGCAATACGTTCAGCATTCAAACGTGGCGATTTCATGGTATCTATCACATGCAGTTTGACGCTTGCTTGGTGCGCTAAGTGCCACAGTTCATCGACCAACTGACCGTCGATACCGCGACTGCAGTAAAACAAATGAACGTCGCTAGTTTGCGCTTGCACTTTCAATGCTTCCAAAGCGGCAAAGAAAGAAGCAATCCCTACCCCACCAGCAATCCAGATTTGAGGTTTCTCTAAATCAAATTCCAAACGTCCGTAGGGCCCTTCTACCATTACAGCATCGTCCGCTTTTACGCGCTCATACAAGCCGGTAGTAAAATCGCCGAGCTCTTTGATTAGGAAACGTAATTCATCACTTTCACTGCTAGAGACGATGGTGAACGGATGGGCATCTTCATCACCAAAACGTAAGTAAGCAAATTGCCCCGCTTTGTGCCCTTGCCAAGACCCATTTGGTTTGACGACCAATTCCATCACTTCAGCTAGAGGGAAATAACGTGTCGACGCCACAACCGCAGAATGTTTATTACGGCGACCAACAAAGCCAAACAAACTGTAAAGTGCGGCAACCGAACCGACGACTGCAAAACCAACAGTAAGATAGTAAACAGGCTCGCCCCAATACGCGCGTTTGAGCAGCAGTACGGAGTGAATCGCGATCAGCAAATACGCCACCGACATAAAGCGGTGCGATAGTTTAAAGGGTTTGTACTTCACTGCGCCCCATAGAGAAACCACCAGCAAAACCAACAGCATGTAGAAGCCCCACTCACCCATGCCTTGAGCAAGGTCGCGCAGACCATGAATCCAAGCTTCGATTCCAGAGAGGTTACCCTCCGGCCCTGCACCTGTGTGTTTCTCTGGTCTTGCTAGTACGCCAGACATGACTAGCCACTTCGGCACTTGATACCAAAGCCAGTGCGCAAGACCTAATGCAACGCCACCAATGCCGAGCCATTTGTGCACTCGATACGCTTTGTCCATGCCGTGTAGCCAGTTTTCAACCACAGGAAGACGCATTGCCAACACCATGGTGATAGACATCAGCATCAAAGACAGAATGCCTGAATATTGGATCATGGCAGATCGCCATTCAAAGACATTGGTAGAAGAGAAAAGCTGCGGTTCCATCGCAAACCATAATACGGACATCGCGGCGATCATTGCCCAGATGAGATTGCGGAATGTTTTCATGATTGGTTACTCGGTTAATCGACAACTTTACTTTAGCGCTTCACATGTAAAGCAACGTCAATAAGAGTAAAAGCGGGTAAAGCTCGACATATGCAAGGATTCCTACAGAAAAAAGACAATAATCTAACAGTCATTAGAGTATTCACTCGTTATAGTTCCGGCTAAATTCGCCAAGATGCGAACTGGAATAAATAACACTAAGAAAATCAATAATGAAAAAGCTATTTCTGCTACTCGGATTGTTAGTCTGTTCGAGTGCAACATACGCCGCCAAACTGAACGAAGACATCTCTGCCATCGAACAACACATCGCGGGTCGAATCGGTGTGGCGATTTGGGATACACAAAGTAACGAGCATTGGGATTACCGAGGCGATGAACGCTTCCCGATGATGAGTACCTTCAAAACTCTTGCCTGTGCCACAATGCTGAATCAAATGGACACCGGAAAGCTAGATAAAAACGCCACTGCGAAAGTCGAAGAACGTAACATGGTGGTATGGTCACCTGTCATGGATCGTATGGCAGGTCAAACCACCCGCATCGAACACGCGTGTGAAGCAGCGATGCTCATGAGTGACAACACCGCAGCAAATATCGTATTACGCAGCATTGGTGGTCCACGAGGGGTCACGCTCTTTTTACGCTCTCTTGGCGACAAAGCGACGAGGTTGGACCGTTTTGAGCCAAGACTGAATGAAGCCAAACCAGGCGATAAGCAAGACACCACAACACCTAACGCCATGGTAAACACTCTGCACACTCTGCTAGAAGGCGATGCGCTATCTTACGAATCTCGCATCCAACTTAAAATTTGGATGCAGGATAATAAGGTTTCGGATCCACTTATTCGTTCAGTCCTACCGAAAGGTTGGTCGATTGCCGACCGCTCTGGCGCTGGCGGTTTTGGCTCTAGGGGCGTGACAGCGATGATTTGGAAAGAGAATCATAAGCCGATTTATGTCAGCATCTATATCACAGAGACAGACTTGTCATTGCAAGCAAGAAACCAAGTGATTGCTCAGATCAGTCAATTGATTGTCGACCAATACCAAACTTATTAGATCTAACTCAATGATTTTAAACGGAGCCTTTGCGCTCCGTTTTTTTATTTCTCGATTTACATTGACACAAGTAGAACGATCGCTCTACCCTAAAAGTAGAACAATCATTCTACTCATGAGAAGACGCTATGTTGAAAGAACAGATCGCTGCCAGTTTAGAGCAAGCTTTTAGCGAGCTTGGATTTGCCGAGCCTAGTGTGGCACAGCTCAAGACTGCCTGTGGCGTTAGCCTACGCACCTTGTACAAGCATTACCCATCTAAGGAAGACATGATCGTGGCCGCGTTAGAACACCGCCACCAGCGCTACTTAAACTTCCTGCTGGATAACTCGCCACAAGCCGGGCTAGAAGCGACTCAACACGTATTCAACAAGCTCAAACAATGGATGGAAGACTACGCACCGCATGGTTGCATGTCGATGAACGCGATTGCGGCATTTCCCGAGCACGACGTCATCAACCAAACCGTGAAAGCGCACAAAGAAGACGTTCGACAATTTTTGGGTAAACAGAGCCTTCGCCAAGACCTCGCCACGCAGCTGTTCTTATTGCACGAAGGCGTCTCCAGCGCTTGGCCAGTACTGGGTAACGAGGCTCTGAACTCTGCGCAACAAGCTGTTTTAAGATTGCTAAAGGAAGATTAATCATGACAACGCTACCAACCACAATGAAAGGTGTTCTATTGACCGGTCACGGCGGACCAGAAATGTTGGAATACCGCCAAGATATTCCTGTCCCAACACCAAAAGAGAATGAAGTGCTGATTCGTGTATCCGCAGCAGGCGTGAACAATACCGATATCAATACGCGTATCGGCTGGTATTCAAAAGGCGACAGCGATAGCGAGGATGCAAGTTGGAGCGGCAATGCATTGGTTCTCCCACGCATTCAAGGCGCTGACGTCTGTGGCGAGATTGTTGCCGTTGGCGGTATGGTAGATGAACGTCGCATCGGTGAACGCGTTCTGATTGAGCCTTGCCTAAGCGATGTAAACGGGGAAACCATTAATCCACCTTGGTACTTTGGCTCAGAATGCGACGGTGGATTTGCTGAATACACCGTGGTCTCAGCTAAGCACGCCTACCAGCTAAAGACGGATTTGACTGACGCTGAACTTGCTTCTTTCCCATGTTCGTATTCAACGGCAGAAAACATGCTCACTCGCTCTCGTGTTACCAAAGGAGATCGAGTCCTGATTTCTGGTGCTTCCGGCGGTGTGGGCTCTGCGGCGATTCAACTCGCCAAAGCGCGCGGTGCTACTGTTATTGCCATCACAAGCCCAAGCAAAAATGAACAAGTGCTGGAACTGGGCGCAGGTGAAGTCGTGCCACGTAATGCAAATCTTGTTGAAGCGCTTGGCAATAACAGCGTCGATGTGGTGATTGATTTGGTTGCTGGCGACCAGTGGCCACAGTTTCTTGAAGTCTTGCGCCCGAAAGGTCGTTACGCGGTATCAGGTGCCATTGGCGGTGCGATGGTTGAGCTAGACGTTCGCACTCTGTATCTCAAAGATCTCAGCTTCTTTGGTTGTACCGTCCTTGAGCCTGAAGTGTTTGGAAACTTGGTTCATCATATTGAACAAGGCAACATCAAACCATTAGTCGCACAGACATTCCCACTGGAAGACATCAACCAAGCGCAAGCGGCATTCCAAGAGAAGGGACACGTAGGCAAGATGGTCCTTACAGTGAAGTAATACCTATCTCTACACTGACAGGTCACAAAAATGTATGGTCCGCCTCGTTATTGCAACTACAATTAAGTAATAACGGAGTTGGTTTGCGCTAATGTATTCGGAGTCCACGTTGGGAACATTAACTTCCCC